>NZ_JBAQWU010000193.1:0-4883 GCF_049299075.1 Gordonia sp. (in: high G+C Gram-positive bacteria) | reverse complement strand
CCCGGTACCCGCGCCTTGACCGCGCGCACGAGGTCGGCGTACCCGGTCACCGGCAGCTCGGGGTCGATTCCGCCCTGCATGCAGACCTCGGTGGCCCCGGCGACGTGCGCCTCGAACGCGCGGTCCCCGACGTCGGCCGCCGACAGCGTGAACGCGTCCTCGTCGCCCTTGCGTTGAGCAAACGCGCAGAACCGGCAGCCGGTGTAGCAGACGTTGGTGAAGTTGAGGTTGCGGTTCACCACGTAGGTGACCTCATCGCCGTTCACTTCTGCACGGATCGAATCAGCAAGGGACGCAAGGGCTTCGAGCCCATCACCGTCTGCGGTCGCTAACGCAAGGTACTCATCGTCGGATAGCCCAGCCGGGTCGTTTTCCGCACGCCGCAGCGCCGCCCGCACGTCAGATTCCAGTCGGCGCGGCGCCCCCGTGTCGTTCAGGGCGAGGACCTGTTCGCGAATGGTGTCCCAGTCACCGAAGGCGCTCGCCAGGTCGCTGCGCGTCTCGGTGTTGCGACCGTCGACGTCAATCCCGGTGTTCAGGTCCACCCGGCCCGACGACGACCAATCCTCGTCCGGCTCCTGCCACGGCAGGCCCACGGGGCCGACATCGCGCGCTAATCCGGTCACCGGATCGGCGAGCGCGGCAACATGCCGGGCGATCCGCGGGTCGATCCACGGCGCCCCGGCAAGCACATAGCGGGGTTGCGCGGCGATCCGCTCGGTGAGCGTGTAGCCCGCTGCCGCGGTAATTCGGGCCAAATCGTCGAGGTTCGGCCAGGGCCGCTCCGGATTCACATGGTCCGGGGTCAGCGGCGAGACGCCGCCCCAGTCGTCGATGCCCGCCGCGATCAGCGCGCGGCATTCGTTCGCCGACACCAGGTTCGGCGGTGCCTGGATCCGCATGGCCGGCCCGAGCAGTAGACGTGCCACGGCAATAGACGCGAGGAACTCGCTCATCTCGGCGTCCGGCACGGCGCCCATCGCGGTGTCGGGTTTGGCCCGAAAGTTCTGCACGATAACTTCCTGCACGTGACCGAACGCCTTGTGTACCTGGCGGATCTGGAGAATCGAGTCGACCCGTTCGGCGCGATTCTCACCGATCCCGACCAGAATGCCGGTGGTGAATGGCACCGCCAGCCGCCCGGCATCGGTCAGCACGCGCCCACGCACCTCGGGATCTTTGTCCGGGCTCCCGTAGTGACACTCGCCTTTGTCGGTGAACAGCCGGCGGGCGGTGGTTTCGAGCATCATGCCCATCGATGGCGCCACCGGCTTGAGCCGGTTGATCTCTTCCCAACTCATCACCCCGGGGTTCAGGTGCGGCAGCAGCCCGGTCTCCTCGAGCACCCGGATCGCGGCGGCGCGGACGTAGTCGAGGGTGGAATCGTAGCCGCGTTCATCGAGCCACTGGGCGGCCTGCGGCCACCGGTCCTCCGGGCGGTCGCCGAGCGTGAACAGCGCCTCTTTGCAGCCAAGTTCGGCGCCGCGGCGGGCGATCGCGACCACCTCGTCGAGTTCCAGGTAGGCGCTGTGGCCGCCGCGGGCGAGTTTGCCCGGCACGGTCACGAAGGTGCAGTAGTGGCAACGGTCCCGGCACAGTCGGGTGAGCGGAATGAAGACTTTGCGGGAGTAACTGACCTGGCCAGCACGGCCCTCGGCGGCCAATCCCGCATCCCGGACTCGGGCCGCAGCGGCACACAGGTCGTCCAGATCACCGCCGCGGGCGGCCATCAGGACCGCACCCTCATCCGGATTGAGCGTGACGCCGTCGCGGGCGCGACGCAAGGCCCGGCGCATCGCCGAAGGTGTCGGAGCCGCTTCGTTGATCACATTCCCCACTGTAGACACCGCCGCGGATAGGCAGCACTGGGCGCCGTATCGGTCGCCCCGATCGATGACCACCGATCGATGACCACCGAGGCTAGACGCGGGCGGCGATGGTTGCGGGCATTCCCAATCCGAGCCCGAGAATCAACAGCAGCGGAAGTCCGGTGATCCAGGGCGCACTGCCACCGACCGGGAACATCGCGATGATCACGACCAGGGTGAACGCAGCGAGCGGTGCGAAACGCCATGCCGACGGCGTGTACTGGCCCGCGAGCCACAGGAAGCCGAGGTTGACCGCGCCGGCGATCAGCGCGGTGATCGGGAATGGGATCGGCCCCCACGAGATCATGAGGAAGGCGCAGCACAGGATGCCCAGGAGCACGCTGGCCGCCGTCAGCAGACCCAGTTCCACGCGCTCGTCGACACTCATTCGACCCCCTCGAACAGGTCAGTTTCCCGTCGGCCCGACCGTGGCGGGGCGATGCGCGAGAAGTGCTCGACGCGGCAGATCGGCTGAATGATGTTGTTGCTCAACGCGAATTCGGTGTGCGACGGCGCCACGGTCACCTGGGTAGCATGGGCAACCAGGGCCGCGACCTTCGCTGCCAGTACCTCGACGACGTCGACGGCCGCGTCAATCTTCGCGTCGGGGGTGCTGGGCAGCTCGCCCTCGGCCGGCCGACGCCAGCCGTCGGGCACATGCTCGATCGCGGCGAGCCCCTGAGTCAGCGGGCCCGCCGCAGTAATCACCTCGTACACCTTGCAGCCGTGCCCGAGCCGCCGCGCAGCCGCCGGGATCGCCCGATGGGAGATCTCGTGCACGCGCTTGTGATCGGGATGTCCGTAGCCGCCGTCGGCGTCGTAGGTGACGATCACCTGTGGGTCGAAATCGACGATCTCGGCGACCAGCGCCTCCGTCAACTCGTCGGCGTCAGCGGCCGCGAGGGCGCGCCGGTGCTGCGCCGATGCGGTCCCGGCCATCCCGGAATCCCGCCAGCGTCCAGCACCGCCCAGGAAGCGTGGCGCGAGCTCGGCGGTTCCGGCCGGGGTGAGGGCGGCCAGCGCTGCAGACAGCTCCCCGACCCGGAGGCCCCCGAGCTGATCGGCCTGCTCGGCGACCAGCCGCGCCCAGCGCTCCCCGATCACTTCGCCTTCTTCGCCGAGTGTGAAGGTGAGGACCCGCACGTCGACACCGGCCGCGAGGTAGTGCGCGATGGTGCCGCCGGTCAGAATCGACTCATCGTCGGGGTGGGCGTGCAGCAGCAGCAGCCGGCGCCCGGCATGCTCGCCGTTGACAGTCACGACTGCCGCCACCGCGCGGCATCGCCGAAGATGGCGACCTGTACCGGACCGCTCAGCGGAACCCCATCCACGTCGCCGGTGACGCCGACAAAGATCGTGTCCTGGAACAGCGGCAGGTACACGGCGCGCTCGGCCAGCAGCGGTTCGGCCGTCGTCAGCGTGCGCACCGCATTCTCTTCGGTCATGGCCTGGCCCGCCAACTGCTGCAATTGCGCATCACACAGTCCAGAGATATTGCCAATGTAGCTGGTATCCGGTGTCGGATTGGCCGGCTTCTGGGTGCTCGACGCCGCCGATCCGGCAGTGCGGGTCGGCGTCGGCAGCACGCTCTGGTTGATAGCCGGATCCCGTTCAGGTTCGACGGTGTGTGCGCCGGACTCGGTGCCCTGCGGCGGCGGTAGGCAACCGACTTGCGAGGCGAGCGCCGTCGCCGGATCGATCCCGGCCGACGTCCAGCCGACGATGAGGTCGACACTCGCCGCGGTCAGGGCCTGTCCGTAGAGCTCGGTGTTGGTCATCGCCGTCACCTGGGCGCGCACGCCCTGACCGCGCAGCTGGTCGGCAACGCTCTCCGCCGCCGACAGGGTGCGCTGGTCGGTGTCGGTCGCGCCGATCCGAACCACGAGCGGCGCCCCGCCCTTGATCAGCGGTGGCACCCCGTACGGGAGTTCGGAAACGCCGGGCACCTCGGCGGTCGTTGTCGCCGGGGTCGAGCCCGTCGCCGGGGTCGAGCCTGCCGCCGGGGTCGAGCCTGCCGCCGGGGTTCGGGCGCGCGGTTCGCCGCGGGTGTAGCCCGCCGACGCCAGCCACGCGGTGACCTGGTCAGCGGACGGCCGCGAGCGCCCCACCGGGAAATAGTCCTCGTCGGAGGGCATGTACACGGTGTTGGCGAACCGCGTCACGACGTCATCTCCTGCGGCGGCCGCAGTGACCACATCGCCGTCGATCATGCCGAAAACGGCCTGCCGGACCGCGACATTGCGCATCACGTCGGCACGCGTGTTCAAGTTGATCGTCATCGCCCGCACGGCCGGGGCGCGATTGCTCCGGATCCCCGGGATCGCCGAGATCTCCGCGGCGCTGGCCGGGCCGGTGGAGAGCGCGACGATGCCGGTGTCACCGTTGCGGACCGTTTGGGCCATTTGCGGGGGCGTGCCTGCGCGGCGCAGCACCACCTGATCGAGAGCCGGCGGGGTACTCCAGTAGCGGTCGTTGCGGATCAGCCGCACCTCATCGCGCGACCGGTCAATCGAGTAGATCGAGAACGGACCGGCGGCGACCGGCTTTCCCCGGTCCATCCCGGTCTGGAAGCCGGACGGGTCGCCGCGCAGTTTGTGACTGGGTAGCAGGTTGGTGAACAGTTCCCGCCAGGCGGGGTACTGGCTGGCAAAGACGACCTTGACCACCTTGCCACCGCCGGATGTCTGCACATCCTGCACGGCGCGATAGCCCGCCGGACCGACGACGTTCGGCTGCCGCGACATCTGCTGCCACAGATAGCCGAAATCGTCGCCGGTCACCGGGAGTCCGTCCGACCACTGCGCATCGTTGACGATGCGGTAGGTGACCGTGAAGGGCTCTCGCGCAGTGACCTCGGCCGAGCTGATCAGCGTCGCATTCGGCTGCCATTGGACGCCGCCCGGCGTCTGCACCGGAACAAACGGACTCGGCAGCGTCATCGCCGCGATTGCGGTGGTCACCGTCCCCTGGTCGGCGCCCAAGTGCGGATTGAAACCCGCACCGATCGCGTCGGTG
>NZ_JBAQWU010000192.1:0-1797 GCF_049299075.1 Gordonia sp. (in: high G+C Gram-positive bacteria) | reverse complement strand
CCGCCGATCTGGCCGCGCTGGCGCAGGCCGCCGACGTGATCGGCATCTGCGTGGTGAACGATCAACAGGTGCACGCGGTGGTCGACGGACTGCTCGCCGATGCCACGCCGGGCCTGGTGATCACCGTGCATTCGACCATCTCGCCGGAGACCGCGCTCGCGCTGGCTGCCCGCTGCGCCGACCAGGGTGTCATCCTGCTGGATGCACCGATCTCCGGCGGTGCCCCCGGTGCCGAACAGGGCAGACTGGCGATCATGTTCGGCGGCCCGCGCAGCGCCTATGAACAGCTCAAAGAGCCGTTCTCACTGGCCGGTGACATGCTGGTGCATGCCGGCGAGGAGGTCGGTGCGGGCACCCGGATGAAGCTGGCTCGCAATCTGCTGCACTTCATCTCGTTCAACGCGGCCACCGAGGCCTCCCGGCTGGCCGAGGCGGCCGGCCTCGACATCGCCAAGCTGGGCCGGGTGGTCCGGCACACCGATGCGATCACCGGCGGGGCGGGCGCCATCATGCTGCGCGACACCACCGCCCCGATTGCGCCGGACGATTTCTGGCACGGCATCTTTACCCACGTGGTCGCGCTCGGCGAGAAGGATCTGTCGCTGGCGTTGACACTCGGCCGCGACCTCGACGTCGATCTTCCGCTGGGGCAGATCGCTTACCGTGATCTAGCGGCCGGCTTCGGCCTGACCCCCGATCCCGCCGCACCCGACAACCGAACGGAGCAACAAGCATGACTTCAGGTACCGCCGTCGGCGGCGAAGGCACCCCGCAGCGCCAACGCGGCCTCGACATGATGACGCAGGTGTACGGCTGGGAGATGGCCGACGGTCCGGGCACGCACTTCGCGCACACGGCCGACCAGTTGTTCGCCGAGGTGTGGACCCGCGAGGGTCTCTCCATTCGGGACCGGCGGCTGCTGCTGCTGGGCGCCCTGGCCGGCAGCGCCCAGATCGACGTCGCCGAACTGCAGGCTGGCGCGGCGCTGGGCAACGGCGAACTGAGCCCCGAACAGCTCGACGAGATCGCCCTATTCCTCTGCTACTACGTCGGCTGGCCGGTCGGCACCAAACTCAATACGGCATTCGGTGCGGCCGCCAAGCAGTTCCGCCGGGCACAGCGGCAGGACGGCTGATGGGCCGCGCGAGGTTCACCGCCCTGCCGCCGGTCTCCCAGCACACGCTGGTGGGTGCCTTGCCCGGCCCCGATCTGGCGGCGGCCGGATATACCGTCGGCGAGTACACGGCGGCCGGTACCGCTACCGGGCGCACCCCCGACGGTCCGGCCGAGCCAGCCGGTTTCGCCACCCGCCTCCTGGTGCGCCGCCCCGCCGAGGCGGCGGCCTTCAACGGCACCGTGGTTGTGGAGTGGCTCAATGTGAGCAGCGGCAACGACGCTGCCCCCGAGTACACGTATCTGGCCGACGAGCTGGTGCGGTCGGGTTACGCCTGGGCCGGGGTGTCGGCGCAGTACGCGGGAGTGCATGGCGGCGGCGGATCGGTGGACGTGGGCCTCGAAGCGAACGGTTTGGTCGGGAGCAAACCGGACCGCTACGGCAGTCTGCGCCATCCCGGCGACGCCTACTGCTACGACCTGTTCGGCGCGGTGGGCGCGGCGCTGGCCGATCCGGCCGACGACTCGGACCACCCACTCGCCGGGCTGCCGGTGACGCAGATCCTGGCGGTCGGCGAATCCCAGTCCGCGATGGCGATGACCACCTATGTGAACCGCTTCGCCGCCGGGCACGGGGTGTTCGACGGCTACCTGATTCACTCCCGGGCCCGCTCGGAGCTGCCG
>NZ_JBAQWU010000191.1:0-12014 GCF_049299075.1 Gordonia sp. (in: high G+C Gram-positive bacteria) | reverse complement strand
CGCCGGTGATCGGCGCGGTCGGGCGCCGGATCTGTGCCGACGAGTTGGTGCTGCTGGCGCTTGGAGCGTCCGCCGGTCTGGGCGCGGGCCGCGTGACGGTGGCGCCGCTGCTGGAGTGGGCGGGCTTCGGTGGATTGGGGACGGTGCTCACCGTGCTGATTGGGCTCGCGGTGGCCGCTGGCGTGGTGGCGGTGCGGCGGCAAGGGGCTGCGCGCGCGGCCCTGCGACGGGAGGCCAGCGAATCCATCGCGGCGATGCGCGGGACGGTCGAACATGCGGTGGCCGTCGGTCTGAGCGTCACCGAGGCACAAATCAGTCGCGATTTGCCGGTTCGCCCGCGAGTCGTGGAACCGAACGGCGCTGCTGTGCGTCCAACTCTCTAGAGAGGGGAGTTACGGCATGGACGAGTGGATGGAACCGGACGCTGCTGACGCCATGGGCGCGCACGCCGATGGCGCGGAATACTGTGGTGAGGAAAATCTCAGCGACGCCGCGCTCGACGATCATTTGTGGGTGTTCGCGGGGGAGAGTGTCTGGGACTTGGGGCCAGCGGAGGTAGATAGCAGTGCCGACGGCGTCGTCGATTCGCTGGCCAGGAGCGTCGATGGGCAGGTCACGGTGTACACCGACACCGACTCCGACGGGCAGGTTGATCGCATAACTGAGCTGGACGCGACCGGGGACTTGGCGGTCACGGCGCTCGATCCGGGGACCGGCGAATGGCGGCCGACGCAGCTTGGCCGCCTCGACTAGGACCCCGATCACCCGGGGCCGTCGGAATGGTCCTGGCTACGGCGGTAGCATGGGGGACGACCGCGCAGGCGTGGTGAACTGTGTGGCGTCCGCAATACTGAGGAGACAGCTCAATGACCGCTGCGACGATCCCCGGCCTGGAAGCCGGTAGCGCGCCCACGAATCACGCACGATTGCTTGCCTGGGTTGCGGAGGTCGCCGAACTTACTGCGCCCGATCGCGTGGTCTGGATTGCTGGCACCGACGACGAGTGGGACACGCTGACCAACGATCTGGTCGAGGCCGGGACCATCATCCGGTTGAACGAGGACCGCAAGCCGAACTCGTTCCTGGCGCTGTCCGATCCCGCCGATGTCGCCCGTGTCGAGTCGCGCACGTACATCTGCTCGGCCACCGAAGAACAGGCTGGCCCCACCAACAACTGGGTCGATCCGGCGGAGATGCGCGCCACCATGACCGAGCTGTACCGCGGGTGCATGCGCGGTCGAACCATGTTCGTCATCCCGTTCTGCATGGGGCCGCTTGGCGCCGAGGACCCGAAGCTAGGCGTCGAGATCACCGACTCCGCCTACGTGGTGTTGTCGATGAGCGTGATGACGCGCGTCGGCACCCCGGTGCTGGACCTGCTGGGCGACGACGGCTTCTTTGTCCAGGCACTGCACTCGGTGGGTGCGCCACTGGAGCCGGGTCAGGATGACGTGGCGTGGCCGTGCAACCCGGACAAATACATCGTGCAGTTCCCCGAGGATCGGGTGATTTGGTCGTACGGTTCGGGTTACGGCGGCAACGCCCTGCTTGGCAAGAAGTGCTACGCGCTGCGCATCGCCTCGGCGATGGCGCACGACGAGGGCTGGATGGCCGAGCACATGCTGATCCTGAAGCTGATCAGCCCGGAGGACAAGGTCTATTACATTGCGGCGGCGTTCCCGTCGGCCTGCGGCAAGACCAACCTGGCGATGATCGAGCCGACTCTCCCGGGCTGGCGCGCGGAGACAGTGGGCGACGATATCGCCTGGATGCGGTTCGGCGCGGACGGTCGCCTGTACGCGGTGAACCCGGAGTTCGGTTTCTTCGGCGTCGCCCCGGGCACCAGCGATGACTCGAACCCGACCGCTATGAAGACCATCGAAGCCGGCAACACGATCTACACGAATGTGGCGCTGACCGACGACGGCGACGTTTGGTGGGAAGGCCTGGGCGAACCGCCAGCGCACCTGACCGATTGGCTCGGCAACGACTGGACGCCGGAGTCCGACACCAAGGCCGCGCACCCGAACTCGCGGTACTGCACCCCGATCAGCCAGTGCCCGACGCTGGCCCCGGAATGGGACGACCCGAACGGCGTGCCGATCTCGGCGATCCTGTTCGGTGGTCGCCGCAAGACCACGGTTCCACTGGTCACGCAGGCCCGCGACTGGGAGCACGGCGTCTTCATGGGTTCCACGGTGGGCTCGGAGCAGACCGCCGCCGCCGAAGGCACCGTCGGTGCGGTCCGGCGTGACCCGATGGCCATGCTGCCGTTCCTGGGTTACCACGTCGGCGACTACTTCCAGCACTGGCTGAACCTCGGTCAGCGCGAGGGTGCCAAGCTGCCGGACGTGTTCTACGTCAACTGGTTCCGGCGCGGCGACGACGGCCGTTTCCTGTGGCCGGGATTCGGCGAGAACGGCCGCGTCCTGAAGTGGATGGTCGACCGGATCGAAGGCAACGTCGACGGCGTCGAGACGCCGATCGGCATCGTTGCCGCTCCGGAAGAGATCGATGTGACCGGGCTGGACGTTTCGCCGCAGGATCTCGCCGAGGCCCTCGCGGTGAACGCGGCGGAATGGCGCGACGAGCTCCCGTCCATCTCCGAATGGTTCGATTTCGTCGGCGAGAAGACGCCGGCCAGCCTGCGGGCCGAGCTCGACAGCCTGGCCGCACGACTGGGCCCCGCCTGATCGGCCCCGCCTGATCGGCACCATTTGTCGCGACGACGCGGCCCCGCCCACCGGTTTCCTCCGGTCGGCGGGGCCGCGTGCATCGTGTGTGCCGTCGAGCTGGACGGAACCAGAGAAGTTTGGGGGTGCTCCCCCATTGGCAGCATGCCGGTGCATCTGGAAACGTGGTTGTCATGACGCAACCAGCAGAGGCCGCATCGGCACCCGTCGCCGCAAGCGCGAAGAACATCGTCAAGACCTACGGCTCCGGCGACACCGTGGTGCACGCGCTGCGCGATGTAACGATTGACTTCAATGCCGGCCAGTTCACCGCCATCATGGGGCCGTCGGGTTCGGGCAAGTCCACGCTGATGCATGCGCTGGCGGGCCTGGACAATGTCACTGCCGGGCAGGTCACCATCGGAGATGTCCCGCTGGCCGGGCTGTCCGACAAAGAGGTCACCCGGCTGCGCCGCGACCGGATCGGGTTCGTCTTCCAGTCGTTCAACCTGGTGCCGACGCTCAGCGCCAAAGAGAACATCACGCTCCCGTTGGACATCGCCGGCCGCGAACTCGACGCCGAATGGTTCGACGCGATTGTGGCGCGACTCGGTCTGGGTGACCGGCTCACCCACCGACCCAGTGAGCTGTCCGGTGGCCAGCAGCAGCGGGTCGCCTGTGCCCGTGCCCTGGTCGGCAGACCGGACATCATCTTCGGCGACGAGCCGACAGGTAACCTCGATTCGCGCTCGTCCGGCGAGGTGCTGGCCATCCTGCGTGCGGCCGTTGACGAGTTCGGCCAGACCGTCGTGATCGTGACGCACGATCCGCGGGCGGCGTCGTACGCCGACCGGGTGGTCTTCCTGGCCGACGGCCAGCTGGTGCACGAACTGTACTCGCCGACCGCCGACGATGTCTTCGCTGTGATGCGCGGTCTGGGCGAGGAGCACTGATCGTGGCCTCTTCAGTCATGCGGAAGGTGTCGCTGCGCAGCCTCGCCGCCCACAAACTCCGACTGGTGCTCACGGTGTTCTCCGTGGTGCTCGGTACCAGCTTTGTGGCCGCTGCGATGGTCTTCACCGCCACCGTTCAGAGTTCCTTCGACAATATCTTCGAGAACGTCGCACGCGGCGTCGACGCCCAGGTGTCGGCGGCGAACCGGCAGTCGCCGGGCGTCCCGGTGCAAGTGGTGCAGCAACTGCGCGAGCAGAGTGACGCACTGGGCATTGCGCGGTTGCAAGTGGAGTACAGCGGATCAGTCACTCTCGCCGCCGCCGATGGGTCGGGTCTGCAGACCGGCGGGGCGCCCAGCATCGGGTCGGCATACACGCCGGCGAACGAGGCGATCGACGATGCGGGTCTCAAGCTCGTCGAGGGCCGGGCTCCGACTGCCCCGGGCGAAGTGGTGGTGAACACGTCGGCAGCGCAGAAGGCCGGCTTGCACGTCGGCTCGACCACTGTGGTCGCGCTGGGCAGTGGCACTGCCGCACCGCTTGAGGTGACCGTCGTCGGGCTGGTCGACATGCCAGCCGCGACCGGCGGCTTTGTCAACGTCCAGTTCTCGCGGGCGCAGGCCGAAGAGCTCTTCGGCGGCGATAAGTTTGTTGCGGCGATCGACCTGAAGGCGGTGCCAGGTGTCAGCGACACGCAGCTGCGCGACCGGGTCAACGCTGCCCTGAATCCGGCGGCCGCCGCGGATCAGACGAGTGATCCGGTCTACCAGGTGCGCACCGGTGACCAGGTACGGCAGGCGCAAAAGGATCAGGTCGGTACCGTACTGACGGTGCTGCGCTATGTGCTGCTCGCCTTCGCGGCGATTGGCCTGATCGTCGGCACGTTCATCATCTATAACACCTTCTCGATGATCGTCGCCCAGCGCAATCGCGAGCTCGCGTTGCTGCGGGCGATCGGGGCGAGCCGGAAGAACATTTCGCGTTCAGTGCTGCTGGAGGCGCTGGTCGTTGGCATCATCGGCGGTGCAATCGGGCTGGCGCTTGGTGTCGGTATCGCGGCGCTGATGAACGCGTACACCGGTGGGCAGGGTTTGCCGTCGGCGGGCCTTCAGGTCGGGCCCGCGGCGATCCTGGCGGCGGTCTTCGTCGGTGTCGTGGTGACTTTGCTGAGCGCCTGGTTCCCGGCGCGGCGGGCGTCGCGGATTCCGCCCGTGGAAGCCATGCGGCAAAGCGCGGCCGAACCGGGTGCCGGATCATTGCGCAACCGCACGATCGTCGGCGCTGGGTTGGCCGCGGTGGGTATTGTTCTGCTGATTCTCGGGATCGTGACTCAGGGTGTGGGCGCGTTGCTGCTGATCGGCGGCGCGGCGTTGCTGATCATCATTGCCGTCGTGCTGGGCGCTCCGGCGCTCTCGCAGCCGGTGGTCGGCGGTATCGGACGGGTGTTGCAAGTGCCCTTCGGAACCGTCGGAAAGCTCGCCCGAACCAATGCCGTCCGCAATCCGCGGCGCAGTGCCGCGACGGCGTTCGCACTGACCATCGGCCTGATACTGGTGGTCGTGATCGGCACCATCGGCGCGTCGTTCAAGACGATGATCGACTCGAGTGTCGACGAGAACCTGCGGGCAGATTTCGTGGTCTCGGCCAATCAGCAACCGATGTCGGCGGCCGTGGGTGCTGCCGTGGCAACGGTTCCCGACGCGCAGACCACCGTCGCCTTCGACATGGTCTTCGCCCAGCTCGACGGCGTTACCACTGCGATCACCTCGCCGATCGGCGGCGCGATGAGCGATGTGATGGTGATCAACATGGTCAGCGGCCCGGATCAGCTGGGCGGCGACGACCTGCTGATCTCCCAGCAGACGGCGAACTCGCGCAACTGGCGGGTGGGCGACTCGGTGTCGTTCACGTCGACGACGGGCGTTCGCGTGCCGGTCACCGTCAGCGGCATTTACCAGGACAACCCGGCGCTCGGCGAATGGATCATCGGTAACGCCGCCTTCGACAAGCTCACCCCGAGTGAAGCCGCCCGGATGAGCTTCGTGGTGCTGGTGAAGGGCAAGCCGGGGGTCTCCGAGACCGCACTGCGCAGTCAGCTCGAGGCGGCAGTGAAGCCATTTCTCACCGCGCAGGTGCAGAGCCGTGACCAATTCAAGAGCAGCGTCACCGGCATCATTGATTCGATTATGGCGACGCTGTACGCCCTGCTCGGACTCGCGCTGGTGATCGCCGTGCTCGGCATCATCAACACCCTCGCGCTGTCGGTGGTGGAACGACGCCAGGAGATCGGGATGTTGCGGGCGATCGGAATGAGCCGTCCGCAGTTGCGCCGCACGATCTACCTCGAGTCGGTGTATATCGCGATTTTCGGTGCCTTGCTCGGCGTCGTGGTGGGCCTGGCGATCGGATTGCCGTTGGTGCACGCGCTGCGGCACTGGGGCTTCGACGCGATCACCGTTCCGTGGCCGTTGATCGTGATCACCTTGCTGGGCTCGGCGGTGATCGGGGTGATCGCGGCGCTGTGGCCAGCGGTGTCGGCGGCCCGCACCAAACCACTCGAGGCGATCACCGAATAGTACGAATGGAGGAACACCGGTCTTCGGTAAGTTGGCACCATGACTGACGACCGGAACGATGAGCAACGCCCCTCGACTCGGCGGATGGAACCGATTGATCCGTCCGCTGGGACGGGCGCCTACCCGGCGGAGTCGCACGGGCAGCAGCCCTACGAGCCGGGTTCGTACCAGAGTGGGGCGCCCGGCCCTGACGCGTACTCGGCTGCTCCGCCACCGCAGCAGCCGGGCGACGCCCACACCGGCTACGCCGCGGAAGAGCCGGCCCGCGCGTCGACCACCGGCCGCACCGTGATGCTCTCGATGATCACGCTGCTCGCCCTGGTGCTGTTGGTCCTGGCCGGTTTCCTGGTCTACCGGAGCGTCAACGGCACCGAAGACGCGGTCGCGCCGGTGCCGGGCACGTCGACGGCGGCATCGTCGACCACCACCACCAGTGCCACCTCGTCGGCCACCACCGCTACGACGACGACCACTCCGGTCGGCACGCCGACCACTGTGACGTACCACTTCACTGGTACCGGCGGCCTGATCGCCGTGAACTACTCCTCGTCCAGCGGTAACACGGTGGTCGCCACTGCGGGTGCCCCGTGGCAGGTACAGGCCAGGGTCGGCACCGGGGACACCGCGCAGTTGACCGGCATCGTCGTGTCCGGTCAGGTGACCTGCCAGATCAAGCAGGGTGACACGATCCTCGCCGAGTCCACCGGCAACGGTGGCCCGATCACCTGCCGCGCTACCGTTCCCACGAGGTGAACGCCGCGCGGCAGTCTCCGCGTCGTCGCGCCGCCGAAGCGCGGCTACACCGACTTGTGGAGCACCATCACGAGATTGGTGGCGGCAACCTCGCGGAGGCCGGGCACGTTGACTACCGGCCAGGCCCAGCGCGGAAGGTAACGCGGGAAGGTCTGCACCAGTTCCGCATCTGCGACGTGTCGGGCCCAGTGCAGACCGGCCTGCGCGGTGATCGGGAAGAGGGATACGCCGTAGAGGTTCTTCGGTAGCCTGCCGTGGCGTCGGGTGTACCAGCGCGCCGCGCGATGGCCGCCGGCGTAATGGGTCAGACCCATCTCATGGCCGCCGAAGGGACCCCACCAGAGCGTGTAACTCAGGATGATCATGCCCCCAGGCCGTGTGACGCGGACCAGCTCGTCAGCCATCTCCCACGGCGTCGCGGTGTGTTCGGCGACATTGGACGAGTACGCGATATCCACCGAACCGGTGCGCAGTGGCAGGTGCTCGCCCTGTGCGCGGATCGCGGTGCGGTGATCGAGGCCAGCGGCGTGCATCTCGCCCGCATCTGGTTCCACGGACAGATAGTCTGCGCCGCGGCGGGTGAATGCGTCGGCGAAGAAGCCCGGGCCGCCGCCGACGTCGAGCACGGTGGCACCGGACAGCGATTCGGGGTAGAGGGCCTCGACCATCTGCGCGGTGTCCTCGGCAAGCGCTGAATAGAAGCGATCGGGCTCGGTTTGCTCGAAGGTGAACTCGTGCAGCAGCCGACGGGCCCGGCCCCAGGTGGCCTGACGAGCGAATCCGGTGGCGGACATGGTTGTCACTCTCGCATACCCTGGATTCGATGAATTCTCCGACTGAGGTGTTGCTGCTCTGCTGGCGCGACACCGGGCACCCGCAGGGCGGCGGGAGCGAGCGCTACCTGGAACGGGTCGGTGCGCAACTCGCTGCCCGCGGCGCGCGGGTCACCTACCTCACCGCGATGTACCCGGGTGCGGCCCGTCGGCAGATGGTCGACGGCATGCGGGTCCTGCGCGTCGGCGGCCGCCTCACCGTCTACCTGCGCATCCTCGGCATCCTGCTCGGTGCCCGGCTCGGGATCGGCCGGCTGGCCGGCTATTGCCCGGACGTCGTCGTCGACACCCAGAACGGTGTCCCCTTCTTCGCGCGGCTGGTCGTGCGCGCGCCGAGCGTCGTGCTGGTGCACCACTGCCACCGCGAACAGTGGCCGGTGGCCGGACCGGGCCTGGCCCAGCTCGGCTGGTTCATCGAATCGAGACTTTCGCCGTGGGTGCACCGCCGCAACCACTACATCACCGTCTCGGCGCCGTCGGCCGCCGAACTGGTTGACCTCGGCGTCGAGCCGGACCGCATCTCGGTGGTTCGCGGCGGCATCGATCCGGTGCCCGGCGGCATCGTCGACGACGATCAGCCTGCTCGCCACTACCGGCTGATCGTGGTCTCGAGGTTGGTGCCGCACAAGCAGGTCGAGCACGCGTTGGACGTGGTCGTCGCGCTGCGGGCCCGCGGCGTGGATGTGCACCTCGATGTGGTGGGCAACGGCTGGTGGTCTACCGAATTGTTGTCCCGCACACGCGAACTCGGGCTTTCCGATCGAGTGGAGTTCCACGGCTACGTCGATGAAACTGACAAGCATTGCTTGCTTGCCCGGGCTGACGTGCACGTGATGCCTTCGCGGAAGGAGGGCTGGGGCCTGGCGGTGATTGAAGCCGCCCAGCACGGTGTCCCGACCGTCGGCTATCGAAGTTCCAAGGGGCTCACCGACTCCATCGTGGACGGGGAGACGGGGGTGCTGGTCGCTGATCAGGCCGAACTCAGCGCCGTCGTGGCGCGGCTGATCGACGACCCCGGTGAGGTCACTCGGCTCGGCGAGAACGCGAAGCAGCGGGCCAGCGGTTATTCCTGGCCGGCCACCGCTGACGAGTTTGCGCGAGTTTTGCGCGACGTCAGCTGAGCCGCCGGTCCGGCGAGTAGGCACAGCAACCACAGACTGTGCGCGATGCCGGTCGCGACCCAGGCGAGTGTGGTCGGCGCCGGATACGACGCGCCACCCTCGCCGATCCGATAGACGGTGAGGTTGGGGCCCGCATAGATCCGTGCCGCGTTCTCCGCGAGAAGCGTGGGGGCGGCCGTGTTTTCGACCACCACCAGGTCGACGCCGAGATCGGCGAGCAGTGGCGGATCGCCGCCGTTCTTTAGGACGCTGATCACCTCGCGCGTGCGCTGCGTCGGTGCGTCGAGCTCGTCGTCGTCCACGCGGAGCTGACCGCCCATCACGACGGGAGCGTCGAGCATGCGGGGGAGTGGGGAGAGTGAGGGCCCGTTGTTCCACGGGTAGTCGCGCATGGGCGTGGCGGGCCAGACGGCAACGCCTCCGGGCCTCTCGGTCCGGCCGACCAGAGCGGTCACCGCGGCGTAGTCGTCTGGGTACTGGATCGGCCGCAGTTTGCCGCCGACGCCCCACGCCAGATCGGGCAGCGGGGCGACGACCAGCAGGGCGATGCCGGTGACTGCGAAGCCGGTCGGCACCCAGGTTCGCAGCCAGCCTGCGGCGGCCGCCGCGGCCAGGGCGACGAAGGGCATCGTCAGGGCGAGATACTTTTGGGTGTCGCGCAGCAGGCCCGCACCCGGTATGTGGGTGAGGGCGGCTTCCAGCACCGCTAGACCCGGTCCGGTCGCGGCCAGTGCGATGAGCGCGACGGCGGTGAGCGCAAGGATGCCGAGGGCTTTGGTCAGTGACCGGGCGGGGAGTGGCAGTCCCGGTGCGGTCCGCCGCACAGCGATGGCGCCGCCGATCACGACGAGCAAGAAGCATGCCGTCGCCACCGCCGCCCACCAGAAGCCGCGGCTGGCCGGGACCGCGTCGGCATTCCAGATACCGCCCAGACCGAGGACTGAGCCGAGGGTTCCCAGGCCGGTCTCCGCGCGCGCCGCGAACGACGCCGCGCCCCCCACGTGTCCGGATGAGCCGTCGCTGACTGCGGTGCCGACCAGCCAGGGGAGGGCGGTGATGAGCCAGAGGGCCGCCAGGGCGAGCGTTTGTCGGGCCGAAAGGCGGAGGGCGAGCGCCGCGACGACGACGACGATCAGCGCAAGCATCGAACCGGTCGGGGTGAACCCGGCGACCGCGAGCCAGCCGGTGAGGATGGCCCAGGATCGCCGTCGGGCCGGATCCTCGCGCAGGTCCAGGCTCGCGCGGACGATCCAGCCGAGCGCCGCGTAGCCGGTCAGCAGGCTCCACTGCCCCTGCAGCAGTCGTTCGGCCACCCACGGGTTCCAGGTGGCGATGATCGCCGCGGCGACTGCTCCGGCCGTGCCGGTACCGGGCAGTACGCGCTGCGCGAGGCGGCCGTAGCCGAGCCCGGCCGCCAGCAGGGCGAACGCGGTGATCGTCGCGACCATGGCGCCGCCGTCGATCCATTGGGAGCCCGCGGCGAGGAATCCGTCCTGCGGGACGGCCCGCGGCGGTGCGCCGTCGATGCCGAACGCCGCCGGGGTCAGCGCGAATTGCGGGACCGCGACCGCGTCGCGGTGCAGCAGATAGCCGCCGAACAGCGGCCCGCAGATCAGTGCGGTGAGTAGGGCGCTGACACCCGCGAGCCACGCGGACGTGATCGGCGGATCACCGTGTCGCCAAGCGTCCGTCTCCGACCTCGGGCGGCCCGGTGGGGTGTGCTCGTCAATAGTGGGTTGCCACGTCGGACGGCGGTGGGCGGTGGTCGGTGTTCGGGTACTGGTGCGAGACGATGTTGTACGACCGCGCCAGATCCAGGATTTTGGTCGCCCGCGCAATACGCGGCAGGTCCGAGCCGTTGCGGATCTCGCCGCCAGCCGCCTCGAACTCGACGAAGAACTCGCGGGCCCAGCTGATCTCGTCCTGCGACGGCGACAGCCCCTCGTTGACGGCGGCGCACTGGTCCGGTGACAGGCAGATCTTGCCGGTCATCCCGAACTCGGCGCTGATCGCTGTCGCCTCGGTGAGCTTGCGGGCACTCGAACCGATGGTCGGGCCGTCGATCGCTGAAGGCAGGCCCGCCGCCTTGGCGGCGATGGTGAACCGCGACCGCGCATAGGCCAGGGTCAGCGGGTCATCGCCGAACCCGGTGTCGCGACGGAAGTCGCCGATCCCGAAGGCCAGCCGGAATGTGCCCTTGGTGGCGGCGATTTCGGTGATCCGCTCCAGGCCGCGAGCGGTCTCCACCAGTGCCACGATCGGGACGTTCGGCAGCCGGCGCGCAGTCTCGGTGATGTGGTCGACGGACTCGACCATCGCGAGCATGACGCCGCCCACCGACGTCGTGGCGAGGGCGTCAATGTCCCCGGCCCACCACGGGGTGCCGAAACCGTTGATCCGAACCCAGTCCGAATGCCCGTCGTTCATCCAGTTCACGACGTTGTCGCGGGCGGCCAGCTTGTCTTTGGGGGCGACGGCGTCCTCGATGTCGAGGATCACAATGTCGGCCCGCGAGCGGGAGGCGGCGCCGAAGCGGTCCTGCTGGGCGCCGTTCACCAGAAGCCAACTGCGTGCCAATACCGGATCAATGCGGGAGCCCGGTTCGACGGCGGGGTCGGGTTCGGTGAGGGGTTCGGTGTCGTACCTCGCCCACCAGTCTATACGCGGCTGACCGCTGCATCCGCGGGTAGGGGACGGTGATCGGAGGCGTGCGCACCGGGCAAGGCAAACTGGTCGTCATGCCCGACGCCCGCAGGACCCGGCCGCCCGGTGCTGTCCGCTCCCTTGGGGTGGTCACGGCGGGCTCGCTGGTGGCAAATCTGCTCGCCTATGCGGTGCAGCTTCCTGCCAGCCGCCTCCTGGGCCCGGCCGGTTTTGGCGAGTTTGCCGTGCTGTCTGCGGCGATGCTGGTGCTGTCGGTGCCTGCGCTGGCGCTGCAGAGTGTGGTCG
Organism: Gordonia sp. (in: high G+C Gram-positive bacteria); assembly: GCF_049299075.1. Lineage (GTDB taxonomy): Bacteria > Actinomycetota > Actinomycetes > Mycobacteriales > Mycobacteriaceae > Gordonia. Next base: position 157 of record NZ_JBAQWU010000191.1, on the reverse strand, counting down.
CGCGGGAGGTGGTGCGCGGCGCGCAGACGCGCGCGCTGTGGCGGCTGATCGCCGTGGTCACCGCGGTGGTCGCGGTGGCTTCGGTCGGTGCAGCCTTCGGCATGATGGCGATCGCTAATACCGGCGCCGCCCCCGCGTTCGCGGCAATGGCTGGCGC
>NZ_JBAQWU010000190.1:0-7843 GCF_049299075.1 Gordonia sp. (in: high G+C Gram-positive bacteria) | reverse complement strand
CACACGTCCGCGTGAGGCGCGCAATTCCTCTCTCTCTCTCTCTCTCTCTCTCTCTCTCTCTCTCTCGGGCTGCCGCGGCCATCGCGGAGCGTCAGCCGCTTCGTGTCGTGTTCCTCGACGAAGACTTCGCGGACGACGCGGAGCGCATCAACGTCGGGCAGGTGTTCAGTGAACGCTCGCCACACACTGAGGTCAAGACCATATGACCGTCGCTCGCTGGTCAGCGGTGCGTGATGGAGAAGCGCACGCTACATACGCCCGACTTCGCCGCGCGCAACGTCGAACGGATCGCCGACCTGCTTCCGCAGGTCATCACCGAGTCGAGAGACGCGGAGGGCAACGTGATCACCGCAGTTGACTTCGACCTGCTGCGACAGGAGTTGAGTGACCACATCGTCGAGGGGCCGCAGGAGCGGTACCGCCTCGATTGGCCGGGCAAGCGTGCCGCTGCCTTCACGGCGAACGCGCCGATCGCCAAGACTCTCCGCCCGGTTCGTGAGGAGTCGGTGGACTTCGACACCACCAAGAACCTCTTCATCGAAGGCGACAACCTCGACGCGCTCAAGCTGCTCCAGGAGTCGTACCTCGGCAAGGTGAAGCTCATCTACATCGACCCGCCGTACAACACGGGCAACGACTTCGTCTACGACGATGATTTCGCCGAGTCCAATGCCGATTACCTCGCCCGCTCGGGCCAGAGATCGGAGGCGGGAGACCGTCTCGTCGCGAACACTGAGGCGAACGGCCGCTTCCACTCCGACTGGCTTAGCATGATGTACTCCCGCCTGAAGCTGGCGCGCAGTCTTCTTGCCGACGACGGGGTCATCATCGCCGCGATCGGCGACGACGAACACGCGAACCTCCGCCTGCTCCTCGATCAAGTCTTCGGAGCCGAAAACTTCATCTCAAACGTCGTGTGGCAGGGCGGTCGCAAGAACGATTCCCGATATGTCTCCAACGGCGCGGACTACATGCTGGTCTACGCGAAGAATGAGATGCAGCTCAGCGAACGCGGTGTGCGGTGGCGCGAACCTAAGCTCGGTCTCGACACAGGGTTGGCTAAAGCCGCCTCGATTTGGGCTACCCGTCAGAGCGACGACGACGCCGCCGTCCAGTGGAAGGCATGGCTCAAGAGTAAGAAGACTGCGGGTGAGATCACCGATTCGGTAGCGCGGTACGACCAGCTTCAGCCCGGAACTGGTCGACCAATGAACACCTACGGCAACATCACGTGGCCCGGTCGAGGCGGGCCGACCTATCAGGTTCTTCACCCGACGACACGCAAACCGGTCTCGCTTCCGAAGACCGGTTGGCGTTTTCAGAAGGAAGAAATGGACCGTCGAATCACCGCAGGCCAGATTTGGTTCGGCTCCGATGAGACTGCGATCCCTCGCGGGATCTCTTTCCTTGATGAGACAAGCGAGCAAGTCGCGATCTCGGTGTTTGAGCAGGACCGCAAGGCCGCGAGCACCGACATGCGTAACCTCATGGGCGAGATCGTCTTCGAGAACCCCAAAGACCGGCGCGTGCTTGCGCGCTGGCTTCGTCTCATCTCCAGTGGGGCGAAGGATGCCATCTTCGTTGACTTCTTCGCGGGGTCTGGTTCGACTGGACACGCTGTCATGGACCTCAACGCGGCAGACGGCGGGCATCGCCAGTACATCCTCGTCCAGCTTGACGAGATGGTTGATCACCCGGACTACGCCAACATCGCCAGTATTGCCCGTGAACGCCTGCGTCGCGCCGGCGTAAAGGCGAAGCAGTCGGCTGGACTGCTAGGGGACGACTTGGACGTCGGCTTCCGTTCTCTGCATGTCGACAGCAGCAACAAGGCGGATGTTCTGAGGACCCCGGACGATACTGGTCAGCCTGGTCTGGGTGCCCTGGGGGCAAGCATCAAGCCGGATCGTTCCGCGGAGGACCTGCTGTTCCAGGTATTCCTCGATTGGGGACTTGAGTTGTCGCTACCGATCGTGCGCGAGTATATGGATGATAGCGAAGTGCTCTCAGTTCACGACGATGCACTAATCGCCTGCTTTGCAAAGTCGGTGACTCACGAAGTCGTGCGAGAGATCGCTGCGCGCGGTCCACTCCGCGCGGTGTTCCGCGACGATGCCTTCGAGTCCGACGCCGCGCGAATCAACGCCGAACAGGTGTTCCGTGAGGTGTCGCCCGCGACCGAGGTACGGACGATCTGAGGAACGGCATGACCCTCACGAATGACGAACTCACCGAACTCCTCAACCGGCTGCTTGCTGGTTGGGAGAACGAGGTTGTCGAGTTCAAGGAGGCTACACGTCAGTTCTCGGCCGACAAGACCGGTGAGTACGTCTCGGCGCTGAGCAACGAGGCGAACCTTCGTGGGCTGGCGTCGGGATGGCTCGTGTTCGGTGTCTCGAACGCTCGGCAGGTGATCGGCACGACGCATCTCATCGAGGTCCAGCAGCGTCAGGCGCTGAAACATCACATCCACCAGTCGATCGACCAAGGGCTGACTGTCCGCGAAGTCTACGAGGTCACGCACTCGGGCAAGCGAGTAGTGCTTCTGGAGGTGCCGGCAGGACCCCGCGGTATTCCGATCTCATGGAAGGGCGACTACCGCGCTCGCGCGGGCGAGAGCCTCATCTCGCTCTCGCTCGACAAACTCGACGAGATCCGGCAACAGACAATCGGCCTCGACTGGTCGGCTGTGGTTGTGCCCGATGCAACGCTCGCACATCTCGACCCGGCAGCGATCGCCCGAGCGAGAAAGGGATTCGCCGAGCGACACACGGCTCGTATACCGGCCACGGATATCGAACGATGGGATGACGCAACTTTTCTCGCCAAAGCCAGGTTGACTCGCGACGGTCAACTCACCCGCACCGCTTTGTTGCTACTTGGCGCCGAGTCCTCGACACATTTATTGACGCCGCACCCTGCACAGATGACCTGGAAGCTGGTCGGTGAGCAGCGAGCATATGAGCACTTTCGTCTCCCGTTCCTACTCAACGCCACCGCGCTTGCGAAGCGCATTCGCAACGTCCAGCTCCGGCTCCTGCCGCCCAACGAGCTGATCTATCGGGAGATCAGCAAATATGACGAGCGCAGTCTGTTCGAAGCGCTATACAACTGCATCGCCCACCAGGACTACACGCGCAACTCCCGGATCATCGTCACTGAGTACTTCGATCGCGTCGAGTTCATCAGCGTTGGCGAATTCTACGACGGCCAACCCGACGACTACGCGCTGGATGAGCGGAGCCCACGAAAGTACCGGAATCCCTATCTCGTCGAGGCGATGACCGAGCTGAACCTCATCGACCAACTGGGCTATGGCATCCACCGGATGACCGAGGACCAGGCTCGTCGGTTCCTTCCGCTTCCGGACTACGACCTCAGCCGCGACGGCGAGGTGCAACTGACGTTGCCGGGCGCGGTAATCGACGAGGCGTACTCCCGTCTTCTCATGGTGCGTACGGATCTGCCGCTCGGAGACATCCTCGCCCTCGACCGCGTTCAGAAGAAGCTTCCGATCAGCAAGGATGCCAACACGCGCCTCCGGAGAGAGAAGCTGATCGAAGGCCGCGGGCGCGGCGTACACGTCAGTGCGAACATCGCAGAGATGACCGACCAGAAGGCGCAGTACATCCGCACGCGAGCGCAAGACGACGCACACTACACGCGACTCGTCGTCGACTACCTGCAACAGTACGGTGGCGCCTCACGGGGGGAGATCGACGAACTGCTTGGCAAGTATCTGCCGGATCTGCTCGACGCTCGGCAACAACGGAGCAAGGTGACAAACCTGCTCACCAAGATGCGCACGGCCGGCACGATCCGGAACGCCGGGAGCCGGCAGAAGCCGCGATGGGAGCTTGTTTAACCATGCTTCGACCGATCCTCGGAATACATGATTTAAGTAAATATGATGATCGTTTCTCCAGGTCAGCGCGGATTCATCGTTGTTTGGTTCGTTGCTCCAACGTGCAGGTTGCAGCTAAGAAGGTGGCTCAATGAAGCTCCAGTTCAAGGTCCAGCAGTACCAGACCGACGCCGTCGACGCCGTCGTCGCGACCTTCGCCGGCCAGCCGAAGGTCGATGGAATCTCGTACCGGATCGACCCCGGCAAGCTCACTCCGGCGAGTGCTCCGGCATTGTTCGACGTGAACGATCGCCCGGACGCCGGCCTGCGTAACGCCGAGATCGCGCTGTCTGCTGCGCAGCTTCTGGAGAACGTTCATGCGGTGCAACGAGCACGAAATCTGGCGCTCTCACCCAAGCTCACCGACAGCAAGGCCGCTCCGGGAGCGCCGAACCTCGACATCGAGATGGAGACCGGTACCGGTAAGACCTACGTCTACATCAAGACGATCATGGAGCTGAACAAGCGGTACGGCTGGTCGAAGTTCATCATCGTCGTCCCGTCGGTCGCGATCCGGGAGGGCGTGAAGAAGTCGTTCGACGTGACCGCCGAGCACTTCCAGCAGAGCTACGGCACCAAACCGCGTTCGTTCATCTACAACTCGTCCCAACTGCACGAGCTTGAGCGCTTCAGTTCTGACGCGGGTGTGCAGGTGATGATCATCAACATCCAAGCGTTCAACGCCACCGGCAAGGACAACCGGCGTATCTACGACGAACTCGACGACTTCCAGTCGCGCCGCCCGATTGATGTCATCAGCGCCAACCGTCCGATCGTGATCATCGATGAACCACAGAAGATTGGCGCACCCAAGTCACTGGAAGCACTGTCTCGATTCAACGCCCTGATGCTGTTGCGCTACTCCGCCACGCACAAAGTTGATCACACCAAAGTGCACCGCCTCGACGCGCTGGATGCCTACAACCGGAAGTTGGTCAAGAAGATCGCGGTACGCGGCATCACCGTGAAAGGCCTCGCCGGCTCGACCGCCTACCTTTACCTGGATGCAATCGAGATCGCGAAGGGCGCCAAGCCGCGGGCGCGCGTAGAAATCGAAGTGCAGACGGCCTCCAACATCCGACGCCAGGTCAAACGCCTTGACGTTGGAGCGAACCTTCACGACATCTCAAACGGGATCGAAGCCTACAAGGGCCTCTTCATCTCCGAAGTGGATGCGACTCGCGACGTGATCGAGCTGAGCAACGGCGACGTGGTCGTTGCGGGACAGCTCGCCGACCGCGACGTGACCGAAGAAACGAAGCGGCGCATACAGATTCGCGAAGTGGTCCGGGCCCACCTCGACAAAGAACGTGAACTGTTCAGCCAAGGCATCAAGGTGCTGTCCCTCTTCTTCATCGACGAAGTCGCCAAGTACCGCGACTACGCCCGCGATGACACCCTCGGCGACTATGCGCGCATGTTCGAGGAGGAGTACGCCACGATCCGCGATGAAGTCCTCGGCGAGCTCGCGGTCGGCGCTGGAACTGAGGAGTATCAGGCGTACCTGCGTCGAGACGACGTACGGCGGGTGCACGAGGGCTACTTCTCCATCGACAAGAAGACTAAACACCAAGTCGACGGCAAGGTCTCCGGCCGAGGCGATGACAAAGGACAGTCCACCGATACCGCCGCATACGACCTGATCCTCAAAGACAAGGAACGACTGCTGTCCTTCGAAGAACCGGTGCGGTTCCTCTTCTCCCACTCGGCGCTCCGCGAAGGCTGGGACAACCCCAACGTATTCGTGATGGGAATGCTCAAGAAGAGCGACAACACCGTCTCCCGTCGCCAGGAAATCGGGCGCGGCCTCCGGCTGGCGGTCGATCAGCACGGCGAACGCATGGACAACCCTGTGACCGTCCACGACATCAACGAGCTGACCGTCGTCACCGACGAGTCGTACACCGACTTCGTAGCCGGCCTGCAACTCGAGATCTCCAGATCGCTCGCCGCACGGCCCCGCAAGGCCAGCGTCAAATTTTTCCTCGGCAAGACCATCGCGACGCCCTCCGGCGATTCGGTAATCGAGGAGGCCGTCGCCCAGGCGCTCTACAAGTACCTGGTCAAGAACGACTATGTGAACGAGGACGACACGATCTCCGACACCTACAAGCAGGCAAGAGACGACGGGACACTCGCTGTGCCGACCTCCGAAGTACTCAAACCCGTCATCGACTTCGTGTGGCCGCTCGTCGACGCCCTCTACCTCGACCTCCCGGTGCCGACCGATGACCGCAAGCCGAAGAAGATTCCGTTGAACGAGGCGAACTTCGCTCGCAAAGAATTTCAGGCGCTGTGGAAGCGGATCAACCACAAGGCGGTGTACCAGGTCGAGTTCAACTCCGAGGAGCTGATCCGCAAGGCCATCGGTCACCTTGACAAGCACCTCAATGTCGCGGCCCTGCAGTATGTTGTCCAAGCTGGCCGACAGCGCGACCACATGGAATCAGACGACCTGACCAGTGGTAGCGGCTTTGCCGTCCATGCCACACAGACGCACACGGAGACTTCGAGCGCAGGCTCGCAAGTGAAGTACGACTTGCTCGGTGAAATCACCGAAAAGACTCAGCTCACTCGCCGCACAGCCGCTGCAATCCTGCAGGGCATTACGCCGGGTACCTTTGCCAAGTTCCGGCTCAACCCCGAACAGTTCATCACCGAAGCCGCACGCCTCATCAATGAGCAGAAGGCAACTGTCATCGTCGAGCACCTCGCGTACGACACACTCGAAGACCGCTTCGACTCCGCGATCTTCACCGAGAACCAGACCGCACAGGACTTCACGCAGGCGAGCGAGAAGCTTCGGAAGCACGTTTACGACTACGTCGTCACCGACTCCAAGGTGGAACGTGCGTTCGTCACCGAGCTCGACACGAGCAAAGAGGTCGCGGTGTACGCCAAGCTCCCCCGGGGATTCTTCATTCCGACGCCCGTCGGCGACTACAACCCCGACTGGGCCATTGCTTTCACCGAAGGCAGCGTCAAGCACGTCTACTTCGTCGCCGAAACCAAGGGATCCCTCTCGACGTTTCAACTCAAGGGAGTTGAGGAGGCCAAGATCGAATGCGCGCGGAAGTTCTTCGCGTCACTCAGCGCGAAGAACGGGCAGGATGTCACCTACGATGTCGTCACCGACTACACGAAGCTGATGCAGCTCGTCACGACGTGATCGTGGGTTGTAACTCCGTCGCCCGCCAAGGCGCCCCGAACCAACGAAGAGAAGAGTGCGGAGGGCCAATGACGACATCCACATTCACCTGGATGCAGTTCGACACGGATCAAGCCCAGCAGGCTCGAGAACTCGTCCGCGCATTGAGTGAGCCCTCGACGCTCGACTCGATTGGTATCGGATCTATCCGGGATGGCTTCGCCGACATACTCTTTCCCGGCACTTCCACTCTTCACACCCGGGCCATCTATGCGCTCGCGATCCCGTGGGCGATGCAGCACGTTGCTCGACGCCGCCCTAAGAACAACAAACAGTACGACCAGTGGCTGAAGGACGCCGAGCTCAAAACAATCGGAGCACTCATCGATGGCAACCCCGCTAACGAGACAGGGATCATCGGGCGCACAGCGCAGGGTGGGCTCCGACGCATGCCATCCGAGGCTTACTGGAATGCGCTCGGTGTCTGGGGAATACGGCATTCGCCGAACCTCGGCGCCCGGCTGACCCGCGCCGAAGTGCGCAGCCGAATCATCGATGCACCGGCGCCGACCTCGATGAGCATGTGGGACGGTCTTCCAGATGCGCCTGCCGACTTCCCGAACGGGCCGCTGTCCATCCTTCCCCCAGCCGAAGCTGCAAGGTTCCTCTTGGACAAGTTCAGTCAGGTCCAGGCTCCGGCTCCCGACTCTTCCCCCGAACCTTCTCTGCTCGCACAGGTCGCCGTCAACCCGTTCAAGGCAGAAGAGCGCTCCCTCTGGAGCATTGATCCT
>NZ_JBAQWU010000189.1:0-11855 GCF_049299075.1 Gordonia sp. (in: high G+C Gram-positive bacteria) | reverse complement strand
ACCCCACACTCATCGGCGAGGTCACTTTGAACGTCCGCAGCATGTGCAGAAAGCGTTCGGGTCGCCCCAGATCGGCCATCAGCGCCACCGCCCCCAGCCCCGCGGCCGTCAATCCGCCCAGGCGGGCATTGCGCCGCAATTCGGTCCGCCCGGTCACCTGCCCGCCGAGCGCCAGCAGTCCGGAACCGCCGGCGAGACCGCCGAGAAACAGATATGCGCCCACCGGCCACTCCCACGGTGGGGGCTTCACCACCGGATGGCCGTAGTAGCCGCGTGAGTCGAGATGCTCCACCTGCACCTGCGGAACCATCAGGTCGCCCGCGCCGCCCTTACGGGCACCACTGCCTTTGCGGCCGTTGCGCTTTCGCGGCGGACGCGGCGGCCGGAACTGGTCGTATTCGGAACTGGTCATCGGCGGCCGCCCAGAAACGAGAGGGCCGCCGCCGTCAGCATCGCACCCACCGCGAGTCCGGCCCGCTTATACATGTCGGGCAGATCGGCGGTCGGCACCCGCGGATCGGGCGGCAGACCGTAGACCTCCGGCTCGTCAAGTAGCAGGAACACCGATCCGGTTCCGCCCACACCGTCGTTCTCGTTGGCGCCGTACAGCCGGGCTTCGGTCATCCCCTCGGCGTGCAATTGGGCGACCCGCGCGTGCGCCTTGGCCACCATATCGTCGCGCTGCCCGAACGAGATCGACGTCGTCGGACAGGTTTGGGCACACGCGGGGGTCTGGTCGGCGCGCAGCCGGTCGTAACAGAGCGTGCATTTCTGGGCGATCCCCTTGTTCGGGACCTCGGGCTGCTCACCCTTGCGCTCACCCTCGCGCGTGGTCGGCGCCACGGTTCCGTCGCTCCGCCGCTCGACGACCCCGAACGGGCAGCCGGCTACGCAGGTGCCGCACCCGTTGCAGATATCCGACTGCACCACGACGGTGCCGAACTCGGTGCGCATCATCGCCCCGGTCGGGCATACGTCCAGGCACCCGGCATGCGTGCAGTGTTTGCACACGTCCGACGACATCAGCCAGCGAAACTCGGGTGTATCCGGCGGAGCGGTGTCCGGCGGATTTGTGTCGGGGGCACTGCCGATCGACGGTATGCCTAGCCCGACCAGCCGTGCCCCCGACTCCCGCGCGGTCTCGATCCGCTCGGCGTCCTGCTCGATGAACGCGACATGCCGCCAGGTGCTGGCACCCAGGGCCACCGAATTGTCGTACGACATGCCGGTGAACTCCAGGTCGCCGTCGCGCGGATTGCCATTCCACTCCTTGCAGGCCACCTCGCACGCCTTGCACCCGATACAAATCGAGGTGTCGGTGAAGAAGCCGCGCCGCGGCTCGCCGATCGGCCAGTGCGCATCGGTGCTCGGATCAGACGGTCCAGTCAATTGTCCCATCAGTCCTCCTCCCCGGTCCGGGGCTCTCCGGTTCGGCGCGCGTGATCTGTCTCGATGCTGACACCTGCGCGACGCTGATACTCGCGAACCAGGTCCGCTACCGCCGCGCCCCGCGGACGACGGCCCGCGATCACCGCGCACGATCCCACCTTCGACTCCTGGATAAACACATTCGGGTCCATGGCGACGCCGACGAGGTCGTTGGCGGCATCGCCGGTCACCACCGCATCACTGCCCGCCCCCCAGTGATACGGCAAGCCGACCTGATGCACCTGGCGTCCGTTGATCTCCAGCGGCCGCAGTCGATCGGTCACCAGCACCCGCGCCTCGATCGCCGCGCGCGGCGAAATAATTGTCGCCCAGCCCTCGTTCGCCAAACCGGCCTGCGCGGCCAGCGCCGGGGACACCTCGCAGAACATCTCCGGCTGCAGTTCGGCCAGGTACGGCGACCAGCGGCTCATACCGCCGGCGGTGTGGTGCTCGGTGAGCCGATAGGTGGTGAAGACGTACGGGTACACCTCGGCACCCGGATCACCGGCGCTCGGCGCATCGAGGTTGTCCGGGCGTGGCAGCAGTAGCCGGGTCGGCGCCTGCTGCTGCGCGTACAGCGCATTGCGCACCGGAGACTCCTGCGCTTCGTAGTGCGTCGGCAGCGGGCCGTCGACCAGACCGCTGGGCGCAAACAGCCAACCTTTTCCGTCGGACTGCATGACGAAGGCGTCATTGCCGGCGATCGCCGCGGCCCCGACCGCACCCGGATCGGGCACCGTGCCGGGGGCGACGTCCACCGGAAAGTCGGGGACGTCGTCGCCGGTCCACCGCTGCGTCTGCTCGTCCCACCAGACGTACTTCTTGCGTTCACTCCACGGGCGTCCCTGCGGGTCGGCCGAGGCCCGGTTGTAGAGGATCCGCCGGTCGGCCGGCCACACCCAGCCCCACTGGCTCTGGGTGACACCCGGGCCGCCGCCTGGTACGCGCCGGGCGGCCTGGTTGACGCCGCCGGCCGCCACGCCGGTGTAGATCCAGCAACCGGCGATCGTCGACCCGTCCGACCGGAGCTGGGTGTATGAGTCCAGCGGCTGGCCCGCCTCCGGGCCGCTCACGTAGCGGCCGTTGATCTCCGCGAGTACGGCTTCGGGGTCCACCTCACCGTGACTGTTGACCGGGTAGTCCCAGGTCAGATCCAGCAGCGGTCGATCGCGCGGGTCGTCGGAGTCGGCCAGCCGCTGCCGGATTCGGACGCCGAGATCGTGGTAAAAGTCCAGTTCGCTCTGCGCCTGACCGGGTGGGGCCACCGCCTGGTGCCGCCACTGGACCATCCGCTGGGTCTGAGTGAAACTACCCGACTTCTCCACGTGTGTGGCCGCCGGGAGAAAGAACACCTCGGTGCCGATCTCCTCGGTCTGCAGCTCCCCCGAGGCGATCTCCGGTCCGTCTTTCCACCAGGTCGCGCTCTCGATCATGTTGAGGTCGCGCACCACAAGCCACTTGAGTTTGGCCATCGCCATCCGCTGCTGGCGGGCATTGGCCGAACCGACCGCCGGGTTCTGGCCGACGACGAAGTACCCCTCGACCTTCCCCTCCAGCATCTGCACGACGGTCTGGTAGGTGCCGGCCGGACCGTCCAGACGCGGCAGGTAGCTGTACGCCCAATCGTTCTCGGCAGTCGCCGCCTCCCCCCACCACGCCTTCAGCAGACTCACCGTGTAGTCCTGCGCATACGCCCAGTAGCCCTTGCCGGTCGCTGGCTTCACCGCCGCCAGGTAGTCGGCGAAGGTGTCGTGTTTACCGACCGACGGCATCGGCAGGTAGCCGGGCAGCAGGTTGAACAGCGTCGGAATATCAGTGGATCCCTGAATGCTCGCATGCCCGCGCAGCGCCATGATGCCGCTGCCTGGACGGCCGACGTTGCCCAGTAGCAGCTGCAGAATCGCCGCGGTGCGGATCACCTGAGCACCCATGGTGTGCTGCGTCCAGCCGGTGGCGTAGCCGAAGCAGCCGGTGCGCTCGGGCCCGGAATTCTCGGTCAGCGTCTGCGCCAGATAGTCGAAGTCGGCGCGCGAGACACCGCACATCTGCTCGACCATCGCCGGGGTGTACCGCGCGTAATGCCGCGTCAGGATCTGGAACACCGTACGCGAATCGGTGAGTGTCTCGTCGCGCTCATCGCCGGCGGCGTACTGCCAGGTGGTGTTGTCGTAGGTACCGGTCTCGTCGTCGAAGCCGGAGAACAGCCCGTCGAGGTCGTCGGTATCGGTGAACTCACCGTCGACCAGCGTCGCTGCGTTCGTGTACGCGACGACGTAGTCGTGGAAGTAGGTGCCGGTGCTCAAAACGTGGTTGATCAGCCCACCGAGCAGCACAATGTCCGAGCCGGCCCGCATCGGGATGTGTTTGTCGACCACCGCCGATGTGCGGGTGAACCGCGGGTCGACGTGGATCACGCGGGCGCCGCGAGCCTTAGCCTCGGTGACCCACTGGAAGCCGACGGGGTGCGCCTCGGCCATATTGCCGCCCATGAGAATGATGCAGTCCGCATTGGCCATGTCTTGCAGGGATTGAGTGGCGCCGCCGCGGCCGAAGGAGGCTCCCAGACCGGGAACCGTGGCGGAGTGTCAAATACGCGCCTGGTTCTCGATCTGAATGGCGCCGGCAGCGGTGAAGAGCTTCTTGATCAGATAGTTCTCTTCGTTGTCGAGCGTCGCGCCGCCGAGCGAGGCGATACCCAGGGTGTGTCGCAGCGGGCGGCCACGATCGTCCACGTCGCGCCAGTGATTGCGGCGCGCGGTGAGGAAGCGATCGGCGATCATGTCGATCGCAGTATCGCGATCGAGATCCTGCCAGTCCGTCGCGTACGGCGCCCGATAGCGGACGGTGGTCTGCCGCAAGGAATTGTTGACAAGTTGCTCGCTCGACGCGCCCTTCGGACAAAGCCGACCCCGCGAGATCGGCGAGTCCGGATCGCCCTCGATCGCGATGACGCGTTCGTCTTTGACATACACCTTCTGGCCGCAGCCGACGGCGCAGAATGGGCACACGCTGCGCACGACGCGGTCGGCAGTGGTCAGACGGGACTGCAGGGCGCGGTTGGCGTTCGATTGGACTGCGGGGCCCCGGCCGAGGGCGTCGCCGCTGCGCAATTGCCGGATCACCGGCCATTGCAACGGGCTGAACCTCGCCATGAATCCAGAGTAGCCTCACGCACATGGCTATCGCGGAGTTCCCGACCGACTGGTCCAGCGCCCTGGTGCTCGTCGCCCATCCCGATGATCCCGAATACGGTATGGCCGCCGCCGTGGCGCGCTGGACCGCCGAAGGCAAGCTCGTCACCTATGCCCTGGCGACCAGCGGCGAGGTCGGCATCGAGGGTATGGCGCCGACGGAGGCCGGACCGCTACGCGAGGACGAGCAGCGCGCGTCGGCGGCCATCGTCGGCGTCGACGAAGTGGAGTTCTGGGGTTTCCCGGACAGTCGCCTCGTCAATTCTGCGGCCCTGCGCGAGAAGATCGGCGAGACCATCGTGCGGGTCAACCCGGACATCGTGCTGACGCTCTACGGCGGTGCGGAGTTCGCGCCCGGCAAGCCCAATCAGCGCGATCACATGGAGTTCACCGCCGCCGTCATCGATGCCTACGACGCGCTAGCCCAGCCGCCGCGCGCACTGTTTGCCAACGGCCCGGGCTCTACCCACGCCGTCGACGTCGCTGGCTACGTTGAGCCTGCGGTCGATTCGCTGGCCGAGCACCGGGTCTATCTCAGCGTGCTCGACCCCGATACGCCCGTCGTCGACCAGGCTCGGGCTCAGGTGACGATGATGGTCGCCCCCAAGGACGGTTTCGATGCCGCGCACGCCGTCGGTTTCACCCAGCTCCGCCCCTAACAGACGCAGCCATGCGCGGGCATGTCGAACGCCGAACACATGAGGGTTTCACCCGGCTGATCACCTTCGCCGATGCGGTAGTCGCCATCGCACTGACCCTGCTGGTGCTGCCGCTGACCGACCTGGCGAACGAGGACATCGACGAGGACAACTTCGGGCGCTTCATCGCCGATCACTACATGGTGGTGGTGAGCTTCCTGATCAGCTTCGCGGTGATCTGGGCGCTCTGGCGCAACCATCACCGGACCATCGAGCACTTCGTCGGCTACGACGACACCCTGTTCAAACTGCACCTCGTCTGGTTGCTGACCATCGTGATCCTGCCGTTCGCCACCGCGGTGCTCGACAACTCCGATATGCGCTGGGCCAACGTCTTCTACATCGCGGTGCTGGGTATTTCCATCGCTAGCTTGATCGCCATTGCGCGGTGGGGCATCGCGCACCCGGAATTGCTCGACGACGACCCGGAGACTGCGGTCTGGGCGGTCCACCAGCGGGGCCTCGGTGCGCTGATCACGGTGACCGCCGCCCTGATCGTCGCCATCGTCGTCCCGGGCGCCAATGCCTGGCCCCTGCTCCTCCTGCTCCTGGCCTCCCCCATCGACGCCCTCATCAGCCGCGCGAAGCACTGAGCCACGGTCGCGGCGTCCGGGCGAGGACTATTTCGGCTGGTGAGCCAGTCGACTCAGGCCGTGACGTTGTCCAGCTGGGCGTTGTCTAGCTGCTGCCGGTCACCGTCTGCAGGAGTTCCGGGATCACCGCGGTGAACTGGCTGAGGATGGCCGTGAGCGCGTCGTCGCTCAGCGGGGCGCCCTGCGGATCGGTCACCGACGGCGCATCCTTGATGTCGGTCGGTGTCTGGGCGTTCACCCCCACGGTGATCTTCGGGTTCTTCGCCGGGTCCAACCACTCGAGCACCTTCTTCATGGCGTCCAGCCCAATGGCGACGCAGCCCCAGGTCGGCTCGCTGCCGACGTGCAGGAAGATCGCCGATGCATTGCCCGGGGTGTTGGTCGGGTTGTGCACCATTTGCACCGCGTAGTCGTAGGCCGAGCCCATGTCGTACAGGTTCTCGCTGCCCTCGCCCGGCGAATTCGGCTGGCGCACCATGCGGTTGTAGGTCGGCGACTTCATGTTGCCGTCCCACCAGTCCTGCCGGTCCACCTTGGTGTACGGCATTTTGGTGCCCGGATTGTCCAGCCGGCCGAAGGCCTTGCCGAAAGCGAAGGTGCCTTCGGGCGTGCGGTGGACGTTGTCCTCCGGCTTCCCGATGCCCTTGCTGCCGACAAAGGCCGGCACCGGGCCGATGACCGGCTTCCACTGGCCGTTCGCATCCTTCTCGAACGCGGTGAGTGTGCCCTGAACGGCAGTCGGCGAGGGCATCGAGACCACGACCATCTGGCTGGTGTCACCGACCGGGTTGCCCGGGGTGGGCATGCCGGGAATGGTCAGCCCGCGCAGCAGATTCTCGATCATCGACTGCACATCGGGGGTCGGTTCCGCCGAGGCGGTACCGGGAAGCGCGGCGACGGCAACCACGGCCGCCAGCACCATTAACCCCAGTTGCCACATACGGCTCACAAATAACTTCAGCACCAGGCTATCTTGGCAGCGGAATTACACTCGTGCCACTTACGACGACAATTGTCACCGGACCGCAATGTTCACCCGCGTCGGTAGGGTGAACGCCATGGCCACCACCCCACCCCGCTGGATCACCGACACCAAGCCCGGACACAGTCAGTGGTATGTCGAACGCTTCCGGAAGATGGCTGCCGACGGCGACGATTTGGGCGGCGAAGCGCGCTTTATCGACGCGATGGTACCGCGCGGTGCCCACGTTCTGGACGCCGGCTGCGGCCCCGGTCGCGTGGGCGCCTACCTGCACGAAGCCGGACATCGCGTGGTCGGCGTCGACGTCGACCCGATCCTCATCGCCGCCGCCGCGGACGACCATCGGGGTCCGCAGTGGTTGGTCGGCGATCTGGCCGAGCTCGACCTTCCCGTCCGCGGTATCGACGAGAAATTCGATGCGATCGTCTGCGCGGGCAACGTCCTGGTCTTCGTTGCGCCCGGCAGCGAGACGCAGGTCCTGCGCCGGCTGGCCGCACACCTGAAGGACGACGCCCCGCTGGTGGTCGGCTTCCACACCAACCGGCACCTGACGCTCGACGCATTCGATGACGCCGCCACCGACGCCGGCCTGCGCCTGGACCTACGCCTGGCCTCCTGGGACATCCGCCCGTGGACTCCGGACTCCGACTGGGCCGTCTCGATCCTGCGACGGGTGTGATTTCGACGCGTAGCGAGTCGAAATCAGCCCTCGCCGGGGGTGAACTCCTCCAGCAGATCGGTCACCAGGGCGGCGATCGGTGAACGTTCGCTGCGGGTCAGGGTGATGTGCGCAAACAAAGGGTGGCCTTTGAGCTTCTCGATCACCGCGGCCACCCCGTCGTGCCGACCGACCCGCAGGTTGTCGCGCTGGGCGACATCGTGCGTGAGCACTACCCGAGAGCCGGAGCCGAGGCGAGACAGCACCGTCAGCAGCACATTGCGTTCCAACGACTGCGCCTCGTCGACGATCACGAACGAGTCGTGCAGCGAGCGGCCGCGGATGTGCGTCAACGGCAGCACTTCGAGCATGCCGCGGGAGAGCACCTCGTCGATCACCTCGGTGGACACCAGTCCTTCGAGCGTGTCGAACACGGCCTGGGCCCACGGCCCCATTTTCTCGTCGGCGCCACCCGGCAGATAGCCAAGCTGCTGGCCACCGACCGCGTACAGCGGGCGGAATACGACCACCTTGCGCTGCGTGCGCCGCTCCAGCACCGCCTCCAAGCCAGCACATAACGCCAGCGCCGACTTACCGGTACCGGCCTTGCCGCCCAGCGAGACGATGCCGACCGACTCGTCGAGCAACACATCGAGCGCCACGCGCTGCTCGGCCGAACGCCCACGCAGACCGAAGGCTTCGCGCTCACCGCGCACCAACTGCACCTGCTTGGTCTCGGTCACCCGGCCCAGCGCGGAGGATCCGCCGCCGAGTAACCGCACGCCGGTGTGGCACGGTAGGTCGCGGGCTTCGTCGACGTCGACGATGCCCTCAGCAAAGAGGTCGTCGATCTCGGCTGCCGAAACGTCGATTTCGTCCATACCGGTCCAGCCGGAGACGAGGACGTCTTGTGCGTGATATTCGTCGGCGGCCAGGCCCACCGCACCGGCTTTCACCCGCAACGGCGTGTCCTTGGTGACGAGCGTGACGTCCTTGCCCTCGGCGCGCAGATTCAGCGCGCACGCCAGGATCCGCGAGTCGTTGGAGTCGTTCCGGAAGCCGGCCGGCAGCACCGTCGGATCGGTGTGATTCAACTCGACCTGAACCGTGCCACCGTCGCTGCCGATCGGAATCGGCACGTCGAGCCGTCCGTGTTCGATGCGCAGATCGTCGAGCAGGCGCAGCGCGGTGCGCGCAAACCAGCCCAGCTCACTGTGATGGCGTTTGCCCTCCAGCTCGCTGATGACCACCAGGGGCAAGACCACTTGGTGTTCCTCGAAGCGGGTCATCGCCCGCGGGTCGGACAGCAGAACGGAGGTGTCGAGTACATAGGTGCGTGCGGTCACGGCTGACTCCCAAGTGCCTCGCGCGCGCTCGCGCGAGGCGAGATCGGCAGGCCGCCGGCCGAGACCGGAACGGTCCTGAACAAGCCGCTTCCCCACGGCCCGTCCCAGCCGACGCTACGCGCGTGAGGTACAACACTCGGGGACTCGAAAGCCGCGTGTCGGTGAACGTCGTGTTACGCGGACAAACTACCCAGCGGCAGGAGCCAGCAACAGCATCGGCGTCCACGCCGGATCGATCTCCACCGGGGTCAGCGGCTGCTTCACGCCCGGCCGGGGAACCTCTTCCAGCGAGGTCGCCGGCCCCGGGGCGAACGCCAGGCCGTACTGCGCCGGATCGCCCAGCGGCGCGGCGGTCAGGATCGGCCGGTCACCGAGCGGACGCTGCAGCGTGAAGGTCTGCGTGTCGACTTCCTCGTCCGCACATTGCGCGATCATCCGCTCATCAGTGATGTCATCGGCAGTAATCTCATCGGCCCCGCCGTCCCAGTCCGCAGTGATCTGCGATTCGCGGGTGGCGCCGACCACGATCGCATTGGTGTGCTCGTAGACCGCGACCGCGTTGAAGCAGTTGTTCAGGCCGTACCGCTGATTCGGTTGCAGCACCAGAATCAACAAACCCACGGATACCTCCCGGAAGAGAGGATGTCCGTGGGTTCGGGGACTACTGCGGTCAGGCGGCCTTAGCGGCCAGCGCGAGGATGCGCTGGCGGGCGGCCTCGGCCTCGTCGCTGAGTTCCTGCACACTGTCCAACTTCAGTTCCTGCACCAGCTTCTTCGCGATCGCGGCATCGGTCGCCTCGGTCTCGAAATCGGCGAACAGGGCGCGCTGGGCGTCGAAGTCGGCACAGTCGGCGCCGATGTGCTCGATCTGGGCGAGGGCGTTGTCGACGGCCACGACGGTGGCCTCCTGGTCGGCGACCATGCCGGCCATCAGGAACGCCTGGAAGGTGGCTGCCTGCACGGCGTCGTCGGTCTGGATCTTCTCCAGGATCGTCGTCAGCTGCGGATCCTCAGAACGCTCCTCGAGGCGGTTCAGGAAATGTACGCACTGATTCTCGTGCACGGCCAGCAGGGCAAGGGCGTCCATCGGGCCGACGCCGGCGACGGACTCCGGCGTCTGCTTCCACCCCTGCACCACATGGATGCGGCGACGGTTCTCGGCGTCTACCGGATCCATCGCACGGGTCACAACCAGGTAGTCGCGCAACGCGATCGCGTGCCGGTTGTCCTCGGCGGTCCACACGCCGACGAGCTGACGCCAGTCGGAGAACGCCGGGAACCAGATCGCCAGCACCCGGTGGTAGGACGGCAGGTTGTCCTTGGTCAGTAGCAGCGCGAGCAACGGTGCAGCGGTCTCCGCGGACAGCGTCTCCTGACCGGCCTCGAAGTCGTCGCCGCCCAGGAACGCGAAATTGCGCCCCTTGCTCCACGGCACCCAGTCGTGCGGATCCCAGCTCTGCGCCCCGAGGGTGTGCTCCTCGGCGATTTCCGGGAGCGCCTTCTCAAGGGCGTTGATCAGTTGGTCTTCATCCAGTACGGCCACAGCTACATCCTAGTCGACGGGTCACAAATTGTTATCGACTGCTCATCAGTCCCCAGTTCTCGAGCCCCTCGTACAGGGGAACGTCGAGAGCCAAGGCGGAGACGCGGGCGCGCAGGCCCACAATGTCGGCGTTCTTGCCTGCGGCGAGCGCGGTGCCGATGATGTCGGCGACCTCGGTGAATTCGGTGTCGCCAAAACCGCGGGTGGCCAGCGCCGGGGTACCGATCCGCAGACCCGAGGTGACCATTGGCGGCCGCGGGTCGAACGGGACGGCGTTGCGGTTGACGGTGATGCCGACCTCGTGCAGCAGATCCTCGGCTTGCTGGCCGTCGAGCTCGGAGTCACGCAGATCCACCAGCGCCAAATGCACATCGGTGCCGCCGGTCAGCACGGTGACGCCGGCCTTCGCGACATCGTCGCTCATCAGACGCGCGGCCAGGATCTGGGCACCGGACACGGTACGACGCTGCCGCTCGGCGAACTCCTCGGACGCGGCGATCTTCAGCGCGGCGGCCTTGGCGGCGATTACGTGCATCAACGGGCCACCTTGCTGGCCGGGGAAGACCGCCGAGTTCAGCTTCTTGGCGTACTCCTGCTTAGCCAGGATCAGCCCCGAACGCGGGCCACCGAGGGTCTTGTGCACGGTGGTGGAGACGACGTCGGCGAACGGCACCGGGCTGGGGTGCAGGCCGGCGGCGACGAGTCCAGCGAAGTGGGCCATATCAACCCACAGTTTGGCGCCGACCTCGTCGGCGATCTCGCGGAAGGCGGCGAAATCAAGGGTGCGCGGGTAGGCCGACCAGCCCGCCACGATCACCTTCGGCTTGGTGTCCTTGGCGATCTTGCGGACCTCGTCCATATCGACGCGGAAGTCCTCTTTGCTGACACCGTAGAACTGGTTGTCGTACAGCTTGCCGGAGAAGTTCAGGCGCATGCCGTGGGTCAGGTGACCGCCGTGCGACAGGTCCAGACCAAGCAGCGTCTCGCCGGGCTCCATCAGCGCCATCAGCACGGCGGCATTGGCCTGCGCACCCGAGTGCGGCTGCACGTTGGCGAACTCGGCGCCGAACAGTTCCTTGGCGCGGTCGCGGGCGATCTCCTCGACGACGTCAACGTACTCACAACCGCCGTAGTAGCGGCGACCCGGATACCCCTCGGCGTACTTGTTGGTCAGCACGCTGCCCTGCGCTTGGAGCACGGCGCGCGGCACAAAGTTCTCCGACGCGATCATCTCCAGCGTGTCCCGCTGGCGGGAGAGTTCGCCGTTCATGGCGGCCGCAAGGTCGGGATCGAGCTCGGCCAAGGACTGCGTAAAGAGGGTCATGCAGGCTAGTTTAAGCCCCGCCCCCTGAGCTAAGTCCCGCCCCCTGAGCTAAATCCCGCCCCCTGAGCTAAATCCCGCCCCCTGAGCTTGTC
>NZ_JBAQWU010000188.1:0-1848 GCF_049299075.1 Gordonia sp. (in: high G+C Gram-positive bacteria) | reverse complement strand
CGTCCGGCCTGATCGGATTCGGCGAAGCATTTATGGCGGGTGACTGGACGACGGACGATCTGGTCGGCGTGCTGACACCGTTCGCGCAGCGCGCCGCCGAGCTGGTGCCTGCGCCGCTGCAGCGCCTGCGTTCGTTGGTGCTGCCGGGCCATCCGGCTGCCGAACGGAACACCGTGGACAACACCCGGTCCAATATCGCGCGTCACTACGACCTCTCTAACGAGCTTTTCGCGACGTTCCTGGATGAGACTCTCAGCTACTCCAGCGCCTACTTTGGGTCCGATGCTGCCGCCGATACCGCGACCTGGCCGGAGTTGGCGGCAGCTCAGCGCGCCAAGATCGACCGGCTCCTGGATACGGCGGGGGTCGGACCGGGCACGCGATTGCTGGAGATCGGGACGGGCTGGGGCGAACTCTGCTTGCGCGCGGCCGAGCGCGGAGCGCGGGTGCGCTCGGTGACCCTGTCCAGCGAGCAGCGTGCCTTGGCGTTGGCGCGGGTCGCCGACGCGGGCTACGCCGAGCAGGTCCAGATCGACCTGCTCGACTACCGGCTGGTCGACGGCGAGTACGACGCCGTCGTGTCGGTGGAAATGCTGGAGGCGGTGGGCCGAGAGTTCTGGCCCGAGTATTTTCAGACCGTAGAGCGCAGGCTCACTCCCGGTGGGCGGGCCGCCATCCAGGTGATCACCATGCCGCACGACCGGATGCTGGCGTCGGCGAGCACCTACACCTGGGTGCACAAGTACATCTTCCCCGGCGGGCCGTTGCCGTCGATCGAGGCATTGCGCGAGGTGGTCGAGCAGTGCACCGCACTCGACATCACCGAAGAGTTCACGATGGGTCGGCATTACGCGCGGACGCTGCGGCTGTGGCGCGAACGATTTCGGGCAGCGTCGCCGCGGGTGCAGCAGCTCGGATTCGATGCCGTGTTCGCTCGAATGTGGACCTTTTATCTGGCGTACTCGGAAGCGGGATTTCGGTCGGGCTACCTCGACGTCTACCAACTGCGAATCGACAAGAGCGATGTCCCGGGTTGACGGCGGTCCCTAGTGACTGCGTTGCTCGATGCCGATAGGCTGGGCTGCGATGAAGCCTATCGATCGAAGCGTGCGCGGCCGATGACCGCCGAAGCAGCGCAATTGGCGGAGTTGCTCGGGCGGGTCGCTAGCGGGGACCGCGACGCTTTCGCGGACCTGTACGACCGCACCAGTCCGCGGGTCTACGGCATGGTCGCGCGGGTGCTGCGCGACCCGGGGTACAGCGAAGAAGTGACCCAGGAGGTGTACCTCCAGGTGTGGCGGGAGGCGGTCCGCTTTCGGCCCGAGCACGGCGGCGCGATGTCGTGGCTGCTGACCATCGGGCATCGCCGGGCGGTCGACCGGGTGCGGTCGGAATCGTCGGCGTCTGAGCGGGAATCGAGGTTCGGACAAGTCGAGTCCACGGCCACCGTCGACGGAGTCGAGGATGTGGTCGTTGCGCGATCGGAGGCAGCCCGTGCACGCGACTGTCTGGGCACCCTGACCGACTTGCAGTTCCAGGCGGTGACTCTGTCCTATTACGACGGCCTCACCTATCGCGAGGTGGCGGAGCGGCTGACGGTCGCGTTACCGACGATCAAAAGCCGGATCCGTGATGGACTCAAGAGACTGAGAGGGTGTCTGGAGAATGGCTGAGAAGGCCGACCGGAGCGCGGACGCAGCCCTGTTTGCCCTGGACGCACTGGATGACGTGGAGCGGGCCCGCCTGCTCCGAGAGGTGGCCCAAGCCCCCGCCGATGAGCGCGCCTCATTCGACGCCGAGGTGCTGGCAGCCCGCGAAGCGCTGGCGCGCCTCAGTCACTCCACGGCC
>NZ_JBAQWU010000187.1:0-4762 GCF_049299075.1 Gordonia sp. (in: high G+C Gram-positive bacteria) | reverse complement strand
CGCGCCGCGGCGTCGAGCAATTCGGCACGTCGAGCAGCCTTAGCCTGGCTGCGCGAAGTGGTCACCGCTACTACTTGTCGTCGGCGCGTCCGTCCAGGATCACCGCGGCACCGATCAGCGCAAGCTGCACGGAGCCGAGGATCAGCGCGATGATCGCGCCAGCGCCGAGGCTGATGAAGCTAGGGAGGGCCAGCGCGCAAGCCAGTAGCCCGAGCCACGAGAGGACGACCAGGCCGGCAACCTGCGGCAAGTACTTGCGCCACTTGGGAACCAGGAATGCGAACGAGGCGACACCCGCAGCACCCAAGAAAAGCAGGAAGTAACCCGGAGTAAAAACCATGGTCAGGAAGGCTGGAACGCCGAAATCGCCGTTCATCTCGTCGGCCCACCGCTCCGCCTTGCGCTCGATCTCCTCACCGACCGAAATCCAGGCAACGAAACCCATGAAGTAGGTGATGACACCGGCGATACCCGAACCCACGGCCAGTTTGTACGGCAGCGGCAGCTGCGTGAAGAACGACGGACCAGCGGGTTGCGCCGGGACACCGTAGGTGCCTTGCGGGTTGGGGCCGTACTGGGGCGCACCGTACGGGGCCTGCTGCGGCTGACCGTAGGTCGGGAACTGCTGGCCAGGATGGGTGCCCGGAGCTGGCGGCTGGTTGACCTGCTGGTGGCCCGGAGCGCCCGTCCAGGTTTCGCCGTAATTGGGATTCTCAGTCATAGCCGCAATTGAACCACGCAGGTCTGACGAGCCCGAGGTGTCGGCCGGATGGACGACGCCAGCGCAAATCCGGTCGGCTCAGCGATAGATCACTCGGGAGCGGACCGCGATATCCTGTACCGACCTGCGTGTCGGCGAGAAAGCGACCCAGAAGAGCCCGATCGGAAAGAACACGCAGAACGCGGAGCGGCCCAGCGCTTGCAGCGCATGCAGCCGCTTGAGCGACGTGCGCCGCACCACGCGCAACCCCATCAGGTGCTGCCCCACCGTGCGACCGAATCCGGTCCAGCAGATGGCCTGGTATGCGACGTCGAGCCCCAGATAAATGGGCACAGTGAATAGCCAGCTCGCCGTCGGCCAGTGATAATCGCTGACCCGGATGAGAAAGAGCACACCCGCGATTCCCAGGTAAAAACCAGCCATCATCACTCCGACGAACGCCAAGTCGATCATCGCGGCCAACGCCCGAGTCACCAGGCCCGCGGTCCGCGTCTCGGCGTGCACCTGGGTCATTGTTCGTCGCTCCGGGCCGAGCGACGCAGCACCCGGTTGACGAAGTCGTCGACCCGATCGTCGGCGCGTTCGCTGCCGCTGCGCACGTCGGTGATCATCTCGGTGGTCATCGAGGCACTGGCCTGCCGGACAATGCCGGTCAAGTCGATGCCATCCACGACGGTCCCCGCCACGCCGACCAGATCGGTGCGGTCGAGCATGGCGTCGAGGTCAACGCCCTCGAGCACCACGTTCAGGTCCACCCGCGCCAGCAGCGGATTGAGATCGACAGTGGCAAGCAGTGCGTTCAGATCAACTGTTTCCAGGAGCTGATTCAGGTCAACTGTCTTCAGCAATGGGTTCAGGTCGACAGTCTCCAGGAGCTGGTTCAGATCCATCCGGCGCAGCATGGCTTGCAGGTCGACGGTGGACATCACCCGATTGAGGTCGACAGCGGAGAGCACCACCGAGGTGAGGTCGGTCTGGCGCAGGTAGTCGAAGACCTCGTCGAGCACCCCTCGGATCAGCTCGCCCGGGACGGCAGCCACCGTGCGCGGGAGCGCACTGAGCTCCCGGGGAATCGCCGCGATCCACCGGAGTGGTCCGGGCTGGGTTACGCGCGCCATCTCGGTCATCGGCTCAGTATGCCTGTTGTCCCTACCGAAACGTCACAGACCCGGCGACGCCATAGAGCGTCTGCCGGGTCTGTGTGGTTACGTCTGGGACAGATGCCGCTTACAGCGTGTCGAGGATCTCGCGCGCCAGGCGGGCGGTCTCGCTCGGCGTCTTGCCGACCTTCACACCCGCGGCCTCAAGGGCCTCCTTCTTGCCCTGTGCCGTACCCGAGCTGCCGGAGACGATGGCGCCGGCGTGGCCCATGGTCTTGCCCTCGGGTGCGGTGAAGCCCGCGACATAGCCGACGACC
Organism: Gordonia sp. (in: high G+C Gram-positive bacteria); assembly: GCF_049299075.1. Classification (GTDB taxonomy): domain Bacteria; phylum Actinomycetota; class Actinomycetes; order Mycobacteriales; family Mycobacteriaceae; genus Gordonia. The sequence goes on along the minus strand of NZ_JBAQWU010000187.1, from coordinate 2,624 downwards.
GGCTTGGTGACGTTGGCCTTGATGTAGTCGGCTGCCCGCTCCTCGGCGTCGCCGCCGATTTCACCGATCATGACGATGACCTTGGTCTCCGGATCGGACTCGAAGGCCTCGATCGCATCGATATGCGTCGTACCGATCACCGGATCGCCGCCGATTCCGATAGCGGTGGAGAAGCCGAGGTCACGCAGCTCGTACATCATCTGGTAGGTCAGGGTTCCGGACTTGGAGACCAGTCCGATCGGTCCCTTCCCGGTGATGTTGTTCGGCGTGATGCCCACCAGTGCCTCACCGGGAGTGATGATGCCTGGGCAGTTCGGGCCGATGATGCGGGTCTTGTTGCCCTTATCGAGGTTGTACGCCCACGCATACGCCGAGTCCTGCACCGGAATGCCCTCGGTGATGACCACCAGCAGCGGGATCTCGGCGTCGACGGCCTCGATGATGGCGTCCTTGGAGAACGTCGGTGGCACAAAAGCGATCGAGGTGTCGGCCCCGGTCTTCTCCATGGCCTCAGCCACGGTCGCGAACACCGGCAGCTCGATCTCGCGGCCAGCCGCGTCGACGTGCTTGACAGTGGTGCCGGCCTTGCGCGCGTTGACGCCGCCGACGATGTTGGTTCCCGCCTTGAGCATCAGAGCGGTGTGCTTGGTGCCTTCGCCGCCGGTGATGCCCTGGACGATGACCTTGTTGTCACGATTGAGGTAGATCGACATGTTTGTGTGGCCCCTTACTTGTTCGCCAGTGCGGCGGCCTTATCGGCGCCTTCGTCCATCGACTCGGCGAGCGTCACCAGCGGGTGGTTCGCGTCCGCCAGGATCTTGCGACCCTCTTCAACGTTGTTGCCGTCCAAGCGCACCACGAGTGGCTTGGTGGCGGCGTCGCCTAGTTGCTGCAGAGCTCCGACAATGCCGTTGGCCACCGCGTCGCACGAGGTGATACCGCCGAAGACATTCACGAACACACTCTTGACCTGGTCGTCGCCCAGGATCACGTCTAGACCGGCCGCCATCACGTCAGCAGACGCGCCGCCGCCGATATCCAGGAAGTTGGCGGGCTTGACGCCGCCGTGCAGCTCGCCGGCGTAGGCGACGACGTCGAGGGTGCTCATCACCAGCCCCGCACCGTTACCGATCACACCGACCTGACCGTCGAGCTTGACGTAGTTGAGGTCGTTCTCCTTGGCCTTGAGCTCCAGGGGATCGGTGGCTTCTTTGTCTTCGAACACCGCATGGTCGGGATGCCGGAAGTCAGCGTTGCCGTCCAGGGTCACCTTGCCGTCGAGCGCGAGGATCTCGTCCTCCGGCGTACGGACCAGCGGATTGACCTCTACCAGGAGCGCGTCTTCTTCGACGAAGACCTCCCACAGCTTGGCGATGGTTACCGCCGCGGCGTCGAGGATCTCCTCCGGCAGATGGCCAGCCTTGGCGATCTCCCGGGCTTTGGCGACGTCGACGCCGACGACCGGGTCAATCGAAATCTTGGCAAGACGGTCGGGCTTAGTGGCCGCGACCTCTTCGATCTCCATGCCGCCCTCCACCGAGCACATGGCCAGGTAGTCGCGGTTGGCGCGATCGAGCAGGAACGAGATGTAGTACTCCTCGGCGATGTCCTTCGCCTCGGTGACCAGCAGTTTTTTGACGATATGGCCCTTGATGTCCAGGCCGAGGATGTTCTGCGCGTGGGTAAGGGCTTCGTCTGCGGTGGCGGCGAATTTCACGCCACCGGCCTTACCTCGACCGCCCGTCTTGACCTGGGCCTTGACCATCACGGCCTTGCCGATCTGTTGGGCGATCGCGTGCGCGTCGGCCGAAGCCTCGGCCACGGAACCCGCACTCGAAGGAACGCCGTGCTTAACGAACAATTCCTTCGCCTGGTATTCGAAGAGATCCATTCAGCTCACCATCTGATGTGTGTGTTGGAAAGATGCCCCGCGTGGGTAACGTGGGCCACAGAGAACTGTAGTCGCTTGACCTTCCCGCTCCGGCCAGTCCTGGGCGCTTGTGCAAGAAATCACTTACCCGCCGGTAGATCGAAACTGGCCGGTAGAAGGCCTGTAACCGAGATCTGTCCCCCAATCTGGGATCCACTGCTGGACAGCGCACCTCGGGCACCGCTACCGTTCATAGGGTTGATAACGGGATGGTTACAACACGTACGGCGAAATAGAGGTGACTGACGTGACGCGCAATCAGGATGGAGCGACGGCCGTCGTCGACCGCACGAACGGTTTCTTGGATGAGGTCGGCGGCCCGACGACGCGCGATATTCCCCTGCCGCCCCGCTCGGTTCGCCTCGGCCTCACGCCGCCGACGACGACTCCGCGACCGGACGGCGAGATGTCGGTCCTGCAGGCGCTCGGTATCCAGGCCAGCGAGAATCATCCGGTCGCCACGACCGTCGCCGTCCCGGCGACTGAGGAGGACGCCACCGGCGAACTCCCCCGTGTCGGCGACATTCCGGTGATCGACGAGCCCGGCGCGGCTCCGCGCACGGCGCGCGGCGAGGGCCCCTCGAACTCCCTCAAGGCACGCACCGCACTGGTGGCCATGGCCGCTGGCGCTGTCGCTGTGGCCGTCGCCAGCTCCGGCAACACCCTCGAACTGACCACCCCGATCCCCCTGGCC
>NZ_JBAQWU010000186.1:0-2481 GCF_049299075.1 Gordonia sp. (in: high G+C Gram-positive bacteria) | reverse complement strand
ACCCTGACGGGACTCGAACCCGCGACCTCCGCCGTGACAGGGCGGCGCGCTAACCAACTGCGCCACAGGGCCATATGAAATTGTTGCGATACTGCTTGTCGTGCGTGGCCAGAGTCGGGATCGAACCGACGACCTTCCGCTTTTCAGGCGGACGCTCGTACCAACTGAGCTACCTGGCCGGATTGGTGCATAACGCACCGACGCCGTAATGGCGACCCTGACGGGACTCGAACCCGCGACCTCCGCCGTGACAGGGCGGCGCGCTAACCAACTGCGCCACAGGGCCTTGTTCAGTTATCTCCGTGATATCCACGGAGTCGTACCCCCTACGGGATTCGAACCCGCGCTACCGCCTTGAAAGGGCGGCGTCCTAGGCCGCTAAACGAAGGGGGCCAGCTGTCCTCGTGGGAGCTTGACCAGCGTATGGCACGAGCCGAGCAATTCACAAATCGTCAGGTCACGACCGGATTCGGGCTACCGGCCTTTAGCTCGTCGCCGTACATTGTGGGACATGGAGGAACGACGCGGGCGGCCCCGCCGCGAGGAATTGGCGAACCGGCAGAACGCCATGCTCGACGCCGCCCTCGACGTCTTGACCGACGACGGCTACGGCGGCTTCACGGTGGCCGCGGTGGCCCAGCGGGCCCGCGCGTCCAAGAGCACCGTCTACTCGTGGTTCGAGAATCGCGACGGGCTGCTGCGCGCCGCCGTGGCGCACCACTATCGGCCGGGAATGTTCAATGCTCGGGCCGAGGAGGACGCTGAACCGACCGAGGCCCTCGTCGGCTTTGCTCGGACGCTGCTGCGCCTGGTGCACAGTCGCCGGACATTGGCGCTGGCGCGCGCGGTGATGACCAACCCGACGGTGCAGCAGACGGTGCTCGCCGTCGGCGGCGATCGCGGCCGCAAGCAACTGGCCGGATATTTTCAACACCTCGCCGAGGAAGGAATTCTGACCGTCGACGATCCGCTGGCGGCGGCGACGGCGTTTTACGGCCTGGCGGTCCAGGACAGCCATACTCGCTGCCTGTACGGCGAGCCACTGATGACCGAAGCCGAGATCGATGAGCGCGCCGACTTCGCCGTCAACGCCTTCCTGAAACTGTTCGGCCGACACGCTGACGAGTAAGTGCCCCCACCAGGGCTCGAACCTGGGACCTGCGGATTAAAAGTCCGTAGCTCTACCAACTGAGCTATAGGGGCGCAGGCGCTGAACTCAGCGCGAAAATGAGTCTACCTGGCGCCGTGCCCGGACCGAATCCACGGCCTCAGAAAAGGCCGGAACAAAGCGTTCGGCACCCAAAACGCAGCAGGCATGCCCGCCGTCAACAGGGAAGACGAGGGCGTCGCCGATCCCCTCGGACAGCAACGCCTGCCGCTCCGGCGGCACCGTCTTATCCCGGGTCGAGATCACCACGGACGCAGGCACATCGACGTCACCGAGCCACTCCCGCGAGTCGAACTGCGCCATCGCCTCGCTGAATGCGCCGAACTTGCTGATCGGCGTCGAGAGAAACTGCCGGACACCCCAGCCCAGGGTGCTGCCCGACCAGTCGTTGAGCCGGATGTCCGACGAAAGTGGCAAGTAGCGGTCCAGGCGGGCGCCGATCGCACCCACCGTGTGGTCGCGCGCGAGCTCCTCGGGGTCGATGCTGGAGAAATAGGGTCCAGTGGAGCACAGCACCAGACCGGCGACCCGATCGCGGTGCCGCTGCCAGGCGAGCTGAGCGATGCCGCCGCCCATCGAAAAGCCGGCGGCGATGAAGTTGTCGATGCCGAGCTGGTCGGCCACCGCGACAGTATCGTCGGCGCAGGCGTCGAGCGTGAACTCGGCCGACCGGATACCGCGACCGTGCCAGCGGTGATCGATCGTGATGACGCGGTAGCGCTGGTTCACTTCCGGGATCACCGGGTACCAGCAGAGCAGCCCGGTGGTGGCCACCGAGTGCATCAGGAACAGCGTCGGCGCGTCCGGCGGGCCCGATTCGGTGATGAACGTCGTCCCGCGCCCGGGCAGTTCCAGATAGCGTCCGGTCGGCAGATCGCGGACAGGGTACGGACGTACCAGGTGCCCCAGGGCACGCTTGGCCGAACCGATGCGGGACTTTTCACTTGCCACCCTTCGAACCTACCCGCCGATCGGCGACGTCGCCGCCAGACCGGCGGCCAGGCCGAGCGCCACCGACAGTCCAGCCACCGAGGTCACCGCTCGGCGCAGCGAGTCATCGTCGGCGATCCGGTGCCGGGTGGCCGCGGGCACCCATCGACGACGGTGCCAGCCGCCCAGCGCGAGGAGCACCACCAGGACCGCGGTCTTGGCCAGCACCACCTGGCCGTAGCCGGTGGTCCACCAGTCCGGGCCGAGGCCCAGCACCCCGGCGGCACTGACCAGCCCGGTCGCCGTCAGCACGGCGGCGGCGATCAGCGCGTAACCGGAGAACACGGTCAGCGAGCGCGCCCAGCCGCCGCGCCCGCGGACGC
>NZ_JBAQWU010000185.1:0-1684 GCF_049299075.1 Gordonia sp. (in: high G+C Gram-positive bacteria) | reverse complement strand
GAACGGTTCCGCGGATATCTGACCGGCAGCATCGACTCGGTGCTGCGGACGCCAGACGGGCAGTTCGCAGTGGTGGACTACAAGACCAACCGGCTGAGCGCGGGTGACAAGACCGTCGAGGACTTCAACACCGAGGCCATGGCGGAGGAGATGATGCTCGCGCACTATCCGCTCCAGGCGTTGCTGTATTCCGTGGCGCTGCACCGGTATCTGCGCTGGCGACTACCCGACTACCAGCCGGGTCGGCACTAGGGGCCGGTGCAGTATCAGTTCGTCCGTGGCATGGCGGGGCCGTCCACGCCACCGGGCTGCGGAGTGTTCGAATGGCGGCCACCGGTGAGACTCATCGAATCGCTGTCGGATCTGCTGGCCGGAGAAGGGGAACGCCGATGAGTGCGCAAGTGGTAGCCGGGGACATCGGGATCCTGCGCGTGTTCCATGACGCCGGGGTGTTCACTGCGGCCGACGTCCACGTCGCACAGCGGGTTGCGGACCTGTCCGGAGCGGAGATTTCCGACGATGAACTGATCGCAACGGCACTCGCGGTGCGTGCGGTGCGGACCGGATCGACGTGCGTGCAACTCCGGACGATCCGGCAGATCGGGCCCGACGCCAGCACAACCGATACCGCCGACGTCCCTGATACGGCGGACGGCGAGACCGCGGACCTGCCGTGGCCCGATCCCGACGACCTGGCCCGGCTCCTACAGTCGTCACCGCTCGTGGTCGGCTGTCCCAGTGGTCCGCTGCGGCCGCTAGCATTGCTGACGTCCGCGGATGGACCGCTGCTCTACCTGCGCAAATACTTTCGACAGGAGCAGAGTATTCGCGATATTCTGGACCGGCGAGCGCAGGTGCGGCCCGTGGTGGACGCGACGGCGCTCGGCGCGGCGATTGACGAGGTCTTCGGCCCCAGAACGCATGAGGACTACGACCGTCAGCGCGCGGCGGCGGCGTTGGCGGCGACGTCGTGGACGACGGTGCTCGCTGGCGGTCCAGGCACCGGCAAAACATATACGGTGGCGCGACTCCTGGCTGTGATGGAGCGAATACTGGGCAGTGAGGTGCGCATCGGACTGTGCGCGCCCACCGGCCGTGCGGCATCCCAGATGCAGGCGTCAATCAACGATTACCGCGCGGAGTCCGCGGCGCTCACTGTCGCGCCGGTGGCGACGACGATCCACCGCCTGCTGCAGTGGCACCCCGACGGAACATTTGGGCGCGGGGCTGGCAATCGGCTGCCCTACGACGTCGTGGTGGTGGACGAGACTTCGATGCTCGCAGTCACCATGATGAGCCGCCTGCTCGAATCGCTACGGGAGGACACTCGGCTGATTCTGGTCGGCGATCCGCATCAGCTGGCGTCGGTGGATGCCGGTGCGGTGCTTGCTGACCTGGTGGATCGGGACGGGTCGGCGGAGCCGGGGTTGCCGCCTGCATTCGATGCGGTCGCCGACCCGCCAGCGGGCGAGTTCTCGCCAGATGAGGAACGGCTACTTGGCGGTGGGGTGATCACGCTGCGCCGCGGCCACCGCTACGGCGGGCAGATCTCCGCGGTGGCCGAGGCGATCAAGGCCGGCGATGCCGACGCGGTGATCGACCTGATTACCGGTGCTGGAGCCGCGGCCGTCGACGAGGTGCAGGTGACCCTGCTCGATACCGACCAGGTGGAGGCGGTGCGCGG
>NZ_JBAQWU010000184.1:0-2934 GCF_049299075.1 Gordonia sp. (in: high G+C Gram-positive bacteria) | reverse complement strand
AGTGGGTAATCGAGCTGATACTCGGTGGTCCACCGATCCTGCTTCTCCACCGCATCGCGGCTGATCCCGATGCGCTGCACACCGGCCGCGGCGAACTCGGCGGCCAGATCGCGGAAGTGGCACGCTTCTTTGGTGCAGCCCGGGGTGAAGGCCGCCGGGTAGAAGAACAGCACCACGGGCCCGTCGTTCAGCAGTTCGGAGAGTCGGCGGAGGGCGCCGGTCTGATCGGCGAGCGCGAAGTCGGGGGCTTTGTCACCGGGTTTCATGCCTCCAGTCTGCCGTATCGCGACCGGTCACGGTCCGGTCCGGTCCGCCCACACCGGCTGCCGCTTCTCCAGGAATGCGCCGATCCCCTCACGCGCATCGCAGGTGACGGCGTTGGCGGCCATCGTCTCGGTCATCAGCCGGTAGGCCTCCGGCTCGGTGGCATCGATTTGGGCGTAGAAGGCCCGCTTGCCGATCGCGAGGGTATCGGCGCTCGATGCCGCGATGCGGGTGGCCAGCTGGTGCACTTCTTCGGTCAATTCGGCGGCCGGGACCGCCGCATTGATCAATCCCCACTCCACTGCGGTGGCGGCGTCGACCATCTCGCCGGTCAACAGCATCTGCATGGCGCGCTTACGGCCGATCGCCCGGGTCAGCGGCACCATCGGCGTCGAGCAGAACAGACCGATTTTGACGCCCGGAGTGGAGAAGCGCGCATCGTCGGCGGCGATCGCCAGATCGCAGGTGGCCACCAACTGGCAGCCGGCCGCCAGTGCCATACCCTGCACCTGGGCGATCACCGGCTGGGCGACGTCGTGCACGGTCGCCATCAACTCGGCACAGGCGGCGAAGATACTGCGCTCATCGTCCAGGGTGGCCCCGTGCACCTCGGCGAGGTCGTGTCCGGCGGAGAACGCCGGCCCCTCGGCGGCGAGGACGATCACACGCACCCGCGCATCCGAGCTCAAGTCGCGGAGCAGTCGGGTGGCTTCGCGCATCACACTGCGCGACAACGGATTTCGGCGGCGAGCCGCTCGCAAGGTGATGGTTCCTATCGGCTCAGCGATCTCCGCCGTCACTGCCTGGCTCGTAGTCGTCATACAGCCATCATGGCTGCCGCACCGCTACTACGGGCGGGTTGCGCCGATCGGCCGCCGAGGCGAACTCGGCGGCCGTCGTCGTCAGGCTGTGTGGCCGGTCAGTGAGTGGCCGAGGCCAGATCGGCGTTGAGCGTCTGACTCGGGCACATCGCCGCGTGCAGCTTCTCCACATCGGGCTGGTAGTAGCCGCCCAGGTCTACTGCCTTACCCTGCACCGAGGACAGCTCCTCGAGGATTTTGTCCTGATCGGCGGCCAGCTTCTCGGCGAGCGGCGCGAAGTGGGCAGCCAGGTCGGCGTCGTCGGTCTGCGTGGCCAGGGCCTGCGCCCAGTACAGCGCCAGCCAGAACTGGCTGCCGCGGTTGTCGAGTTCACCGGTGTTGCGCGACGGCGATTTCCGGTTCTCCAGGAGGGTTCCGGTCGCCTGGTCGAGGGTCGCGGCCAGAATCGAAGCCTTGGGATTGCCATCCTTGCGGCCCAGGTCGTCCAGGCTCGCGGCCAGCGCCAGGAACTCGCCGAGCGAATCCCAGCGCAAATGATTCTCCTCGACCAGCTGCTTGACGTGCTTGGGCGCGCTGCCGCCTGCACCGGTCTCGTACAGGCCGCCGCCAGCCATCAACGGCACGATCGACAGCATTTTGGCACTGGTGCCCAGCTCGAGGATCGGGAACAGGTCGGTCAGGTAATCGCGCAGGATGTTGCCGGTCACCGAAATGGTGTCCAGGCCGCGCATGGCACGCTCCAGCGTGTACCGCATGGCGCGGACCTGCGACATGATCTGAATGTCGAGCCCCTCGGTGTCGTGGTCGGCGAGGTACTTCTTCACCAGGGTGATCAGATTGTTCTCGTGCGGGCGGTACGGATCGAGCCAGAACACCGCAGGCATGCCCGAGGCGCGGGCGCGATCCGCGGCCAGTTTCACCCAATCCTGGATCGGTGCGTCTTTGACGATGCACATCCGCCAGATGTCGCCGGCTTCGACGTTCTGCGACAACAGGACCTCGCCGGTGGAGTCGTCGACGATGTTGGCCACACCCTCGAATGGCACCTCGAAGGTCTTATCGTGCGAGCCGTACTCTTCGGCCTTCTGCGCCATCAGCCCGACGTTCGGGACGGTGCCCATAGTGGTCGGATCGAAGGCGCCGTTGGTCTTGCAGAAGTTGATGATCTCCTGGTAGATCCGCGCGAAGGTGGACTCGGGCATGACAGCCTTGGTGTCCTTCTTGCGGCCGTCGGCGCCATACATCTTGCCGCCGATGCGGATCATGGCAGGCATGGAGGCGTCGACGATCACGTCGCTGGGCGAGTGGAAGTTCGAGATCCCGCGGGCCGAGTCCACCATCGCCAGTTCCGGCCGCTGCTCATGGCAGCGGTGCAGATCCTCGATGATCTCTTCCTTCTTCGACGCTGGCAGGGTGTCGATCTTCTCGTAGAGATCCACCATGCCGTTGTTGACGTTGACGCCCAGCTCCTCGAAGAGCGCGCCGTGCTTGGCGAAGGCATCCTTGTAGAAGACCTTGACGCAGTGACCGAAGACGATCGGGTGGCTGACCTTCATCATGGTCGCCTTGACGTGCAGCGAGAGCATGACGCCGGTCTTGTAGGCGTCCTCGAACTGCTCCTCGTAGAACGCGCAGAGCTTCTTCTTGCTCATGAACATCGAATCGGCGACGTCGCCCTTGCCGAGCGCCAGGTGCGGCTTGAGGACGATCGTCTCGCCGTTCTCGCCGGTCAGCTCCATGCGGACGTCCCGGTCCTTATCGAGAGTCATCGACTTCTCGCCGTGGTAGAAGTCGCCTTCGGTCATGTGCGCGACGTGCGTCCGCGAGGCCATCGACCACTCACCCATGC
>NZ_JBAQWU010000183.1:0-5776 GCF_049299075.1 Gordonia sp. (in: high G+C Gram-positive bacteria) | reverse complement strand
GGCCCGCACGGCGGCCTCGTACACCCCGTCCCGGTCGGCCCCGTCGGCCGCGGCCTGCGCGGCCGCCAGCGCGGTCAAACCCACCGAGATTCCCGCCGCCCGCGAATCGACGACACGCAAGGAATCGCCCAATTCTTCGGCGGCGAGCCGGGCAGCCGCCCAGGTGCCCGACAGTCGGCGCGAAACGTGCACGCCCACCACCCCGTCCCCGTCGCTGCGCTCGAGCGCGTCGCGGTAGGCGTCCATCAGATCGTGCGGATTGACCCCCGACGTCGTCGCACCCGCCGTAGAGATCACGTCGCCGGGAATGTCGTCAAGGCCCTCAAGGTACTCGGTGCCGTCGGGCAGGGTGATGTGTAGGGGAACCTGCACGATTCCGTAGCGGTCCGCCAATGACGCGGGTAAGCGCGCAGAGGAATCAGTGACGACGGTTACAGGCACGCTTTACAACTTAGCCGGAACCGATCAGGCCGCACACGCCGGTCCACCCCAAGTCGACGTCAATCCAGGAGTGAATCCACTGCCGGGGCCACCAATTCGGCAAGGGCGGCGTGCGTGTGCAGGCCCCAGTGAATGCCGTCCGGATTCATGTCCTGCGCATCACCGCTGCCGTCCACGCCGAAGTCGCGGGCGGTGATCGGATAGAAGTCGACGACAGGCAGATCGTGCTGGGCCGCCCAATGCTCAATAGCCGAGCTGGTCGGCACCCGGCCGGGGTGTGCATGCCCGTAGTACGGGCTCGCGTGCGTTGGTGGCAGCGCGACGACGATCGGCAGGTCCGGCCGCAGATGCGAGATCGCCGCGCGGACTTTCTCGTAGTAGTCCACGGTGATCGCCGGCGGCAACGCCATCGGCCAGCCCAGCCGAGACAGCCGCGGCTGCAACCAGCCGTAAACCCCCCGTACCCCCTGGCGCAGCGAGGCCGGACGCAGGTAGCGGATCTGCTCGCGCAGTGCGGTCGGCAGCGGCGACGGTAACGAGTCCATCCCGCCATAGGCGAGGATCACCACGTCGGCTTCGGGTAGCGCAGCCCAGATCCGGGGATCCTGAGTCAACGCCCACCAGATGTCGCGGCTGGTCCAGCCGATCCGGGCGAACAACTCCACGCGGCGCCCGAGCGCGGCCCCGACCCGATTCGGCCAGATACGCTCGTCGTCGGCGGCCAGCCCACCGACCGGTCCGTAAAACGATAGGGAGTCGGCAAGGACCACAACGGTCCCGGCATCGTCGGCGCCCACCGCTACTGCACTCCGGTGTCGGCGGCCTCCGAGGAGGCATTCCAGACGTCCAGGCGCCAGGTCGGGTCGTCCCCCGGCAGGCTGTGCCCGGACAGCTGCACCCAACTGGTGTTCGCCAGACCGCCCAGAATCGGCCAGTTGGCGACCGGTAGGCCTAACAGACCGGCGGTCAGTGCAGCGATCACGCCACCGTGGGCGACCAGGACCACCGGAGCTTCCGGGTTCTCGCCCTGCCCCCAGTCAGCGATGTCGTCGAGCAGTTCGGCGACCACCGGAACCGCGCGCCGCGCCACATCGACCCGACTCTCACCGCCGGGCGGGGTCCACGTCGCATCGTCGCGCCAGATCCGTCGCGCACCGGGCATCGCGGTATCGACCTCGGTGTGGGTCAGTCCTTGCCAGTCGCCCAGATGCGTTTCACGCAGGCGTCGGTCGGTGGCGACGTCGAGCCCGGTGATCGCCCCGAGCGCAAGCGCGGTGTCGTACGCGCGCTGCAGGTCCGACGAGCGGATCAGCCGCGGTTCCCGCGCAGCTAGCACGCTGGCCGCGGTTCGTGCCTGCGCAGCACCCAGCTCGGTCAGCTCCGTATCGAGGTGGCCCTGCATCCGCCGCGCCGCGTTGTATGCGGTCTGCCCGTGACGCAACAGCACCAGGCGCCGGACAATCGGTGTGAGTCGCTCGACACTGGTGTCGCCCTGATCCGGTTCAAAGGTCATACCGGGTCCGACTCCGGGCGCTCCAGTCCCTCGATCTCCACGGTGGGGCCGTCGGCCCACAGCCGCTGCAGCCCATAAAATTCACGCTCGTCGTCGTGCTGGATATGGACGACGACGTCGCCGTAGTCGAGCAGCGCCCAGCGACCGTCGCGCACACCCTCACGGCGCAGCGGGCTGTGCCCGGCCGCGCGGAGCTGGTCCTCGATCTCCTCGGTGATCGCATTGACTTGCCGCTCATTGTCGGCCGAGGCGATCAGAAACAGGTCGGTGATGACCAGCGTTTCGGAGACATCGAGCACGACGATGTCGGTTGCCTTGCGGTCGGCGGCGGCGTTTGCGGCGATAGTGGCGAGCGCAAGCGCTTGCGGAGTGGCAGTCATGAGGGGTCCTTTCGATACAGACCGTGTTTGCTGACGTACTGGACCACGCCGTCAGGCACCAGGTACCAGATCGGGCGGTCGTCGCGCGCCCGCTTGCGGCAGTCGGTGGACGAGATCGCCAGGGCGGGGATCTCCATCATTTGCAGGGCGTGGGCCGGCTTGGTCTTCAAATGTTCGGCCAGGTGGGTGGCGTCGAGCTCATATCCCGGGCGGGACACGCCGATAAAGTTGGCGAGCTCGAACGACTCCGCCCAATTGTGCCAGGTCAGAATGGATTCCAGCGCATCGGCGCCGGTGATAAAGAAGAGTTCGTCGTTCGGGTACACCTCACGCAGGTCGCGGAGGGTGTCGACGGTGTAGGTGACGCCGTCGCGGTCGACGTCCACGCGGCTCACCGTGAAGCGCGGATTCGACGCCGTCGCAATCACGGCCATCAGATAACGATGCTCGGCCGGGGTCACCACCCGCGCGGCGGCCCCGTCCCGGGCGCCTTCCTTCTGCCACGGCCGTCCGGTCGGGACGAAGATCACCTCGTCGAGCCCGAAGCGGTGGGCCACTTCGCTGCCGGCCACCAGGTGCCCATTGTGGATTGGGTCGAAGGTGCCGCCCATGACGCCGATCCGGCGCGGAGACTGCGGAGCTTCTGACATGAACCGTGAGTTTACGCAGCTTCGTCGTCGACCAGCCGTGCGGTGTACCCAATATCGCTCGTCTACACGGGCAGCAGATTACCGATCACCTGACCGAGCTGCCCGGCGTTGCGGCACTCATACATCTCGATCACCTCGCCGTAGCGGCTCGCGATGGAATCGCCGGTGTCCCAGTTCTCTTTGCGCTCGGGGTTGAGCCAGTATGCGTTGCGGACCCGGTCGGTAAGCCGTTGCAAAGAGTCGACGCTGGCGAGCGCGTAGTTGTTACGGGCATCGCCGAGGATCAGGAGGGCACCGCGATGAGTCAGCGAATCGAGATAGTTGTCGGCGAACCCGCGCAGCATGTGACCGTAGTCCGAATGGCCGTCGCGCGTGCTGATCCGCGCTTGCGTCAACATCGTCGCCATCCGCTCGCCGAACTGATCGTCGGCCGCCGACCGGTCGAAGTAGTCGGTCACCTCATCGACGGTGTCAATGAACGCGAACACGCGCACGTTGGAAAACTGTTGGCGCAGGGCATAAACCAGCTGCAGCGTGAACGAGCTGAATCCAGACACCGAACCGGAGACGTCGCAGACCACCACCATCTCGGGCTTCCCCGGTCGCGACTTGCGGTGCCGCAACTCGATCGGCACACCGCCGGTAGACATCGATGCCCGCAGCGTCGACCGGACGTCGACGGCGCCGCGATGATTGCGTCGCCGCCGGAACTCCAACTTGGCGGCGAGCAAGCGCGCGATCGGCTCAATGGTGCGCTTTAGCTTCACCATGTCCTGCGGGTTGGCCGAGAAAAAGTCGATGTGTTCGGGCAGCTTCGGCACCGCGTATTCGGCGACCTCCTCGCGGCCGCGCAACGCCGACATCCGGCGCTGCACCTCGGTTTCCACCGCCGCGCGTAACCGTTGCGTCGCATCGCGGGCAGCACGACGATTCAGTGCGTCAGTACCCGCCCGACTTCCTTCTTCGCGCGAGATCCCCGCCGCCATGGACGCCGCGATCTGCGCAATCAACGTCTGCGGTGAGATCGCCGACATCGCCTGGTACACCGAGAAACTCTCGCCGCGGGCCGACTCGTACCGGCCGACCTCGGCCACGATCGCCGCCACCAACTGGTCGAACCGACCGTCACCTTGGGCGTCGTCGTCGGCCAGGATGTCGGCGGTCAGCTGCCGTAGTGCCGCGACGTCGACCTCGCCGGATTCGGTGTGCGGCACCGCGACGGCGCCTGCCCGCGCGGTGTGACCGAGTGGAAACCACAGCTCAAAGCAGCGGTCGAAGGTGTCGCGGTGCAGGTGTTCTGACAGCAAGGTGGCGGCCAGGCCTTCGCGTAGACTTTCCCGATCCAACAGGTCAAGGACCTCCAACGCCTGCCCCGCGTCGATCAGGTTGGACGGACCGACCACAATCCCCCGGTTGCGCAGATCGGCCACGAATCCGGTGAGGGTGTCGACGAGGATCTGCGTGGACCCTTCGACAGGCTCAGGGATCGGCAAACCGCTCCCCGATCCGCCCGATCCGCTCCCCGATCCGCCCGATCCGCTCCCTGAGCCGCCCGATCCGCTCCCTGAGCCTGTCGAAGGGTCCACCGCACTCAGTCCAGCTTCAGTTCCCGCACGGCGGTCAGCACGTCCGCGCGGTGCTTGAGGACGACACCCAGCGTGCGCTTGAGCATCGAATCGGAGACTCGGCCGTCGTGGTCCTCAGCTTGAACTCCGTTGACCATGGCGAGCAGCGTGTTTCCCCAGTCGATGGTCTCGGCGACCGACGGCTTCTTGCGAATATCCAGACCGCGCAGCACACCGACGATGCGGACCACCTCGGCAGCCAGGTTCTCCGGCAGCTCGGGCACCCGAGAGGCGAGGATCTCGCGTTCAAGTTCGGGATCAGGAAAGTCGATGTACAGGTACAGGCAACGTCGTTTGAGCGCCTCGGACAGTTCCCTGTTGGCGTTCGAGGTCAACAGCACAATCGGCCGTCGCTGCGCAGTCACGGTACCCATCTCCGGGATGGTGACCTGAAAGTCGGAAAGGATTTCTAGTAGCAGCCCCTCCATGTCGACGTCGGCTTTGTCGATCTCGTCGATCAGCAGGACCGTCGGTTCGGTGCGTGAGATCGCGGTCAGCAGCGGACGGGCGAGCAGAAACTCTTCGGAGAAGATGTTGTCTTTGGTTGCGTCCCAGTCGCGTTCGCCGGCAGCCTGAATGGCGAGGATCTGCTTGGCGTGGTTCCACTCGTACAGCGCCCGCGCCTCATCAATGCCCTCGTAGCACTGCAGGCGGACCAGATCGGCGCCGGTCGCCCCGGCGATCGCGCGGGCCAACTCGGTCTTGCCGACACCGGCCGGGCCCTCCACCAACAGCGGCTTCCCCAGGCGGTCGGCCAAGAAGGTGGCGGTGGCGGTCGCCTCATCGGCCAGATATCCGGTGGTGCGCAGCTTCCCGACGACGTCGTCGGGACTTGTGAACGACGGAACGATGCTTTCGGTGCCGGTCATGCCTGGCGCACCTGGCCGTCGCCCCACACAATCCACTTGGTGGAGGTGAGTTCGGGCAGTCCCATCGGGCCACGCGCATGCAGCTTCTGGGTCGAGATGCCGATCTCCGCACCGAAGCCGAACTGCTCACCGTCGGTGAAGGCGGTGGACGCGTTGACCATGACGGCGGCGGCGTCGACGCGCGCGGTGAACGCGCGGGCGGCGGCCTGATCGCCGGTGATGATGGCTTCGGTGTGCCCGGTGCCGTAGGTGTCGATGTGCTCGACGGCGGCATTCAGATCGTCGACCACCTTCAGGG
>NZ_JBAQWU010000182.1:0-2186 GCF_049299075.1 Gordonia sp. (in: high G+C Gram-positive bacteria) | reverse complement strand
CGAGATCACCCACGACCGGGTGCTGGTGATCCCGGCGCCCGGCCAGCCCGGGCGGCTGCCGTTCTGGGTCGGCGACGCCGTCGGCCGCCCCGCCGAACTCGGTGCAGCGATCGGCAAGTTCGTCGGTGTCGTCGGCGATCGCGCCACGTTCGAGGCGCAGGCCGACGCCATCGGCCTGAGCGCGAACGCCCGCGGCAACCTCGCCGCCCTGATCGCCGATCAGGCTGAGGCCACCGGCACGCTGCCCACCGACCGCACCCTGGTGGTCGAACGGTTCCGCGATGAGCTCGGCGACTGGCGACTGATCCTGCATTCGCCGTACGGTCTGCGCGTGCACGCCCCGTGGGCCAGTGCGATCGCCGCCGGCCTCGCGCAACGCCTCGGGCTCGACGGTGCCACTACCGCCACCGACGACGGCATCATCGTGCGCCTTCCGGACACCGACGATGCCCCGCCCGGCGCGGAAATCTTCGATATCGACCCCGACCACATCGAACGCTTGGCCACCGATGCCCTGGCCGACTCCTCCCTGTTCGCCGCCCGATTCCGGGAATGCGCCGCCCGCGCCCTGCTGCTCCCGCGCCGCGATCCGGGACGCCGCGCACCGCTGTGGCAGCAGCGTCAGCGCTCCGCCCAGTTGCTCGGCGTAGCCGCGACGTTCCCCGAGTTCCCGATCATTCTGGAGACCGCGCGCGAATGCCTCGAGGACGTCTACGACCTGCCCGCCCTCACCGACATCCTCACCCGGATCGCCCAGCGCCGCATCCGGGTCGTCGAGGTCGAGACCGCTACCCCGTCGCCGTTCGCCGCCGCCATGCTGCTCGGCTACACCGGCTCGTTCATCTACGACGACGACGCTCCGCTCGCGGAACGGCGGGCCACCGCACTCACCTTGGACACCGCACTGCTGGCCCAGCTGCTCGGCCGGGTAGATCTGCGCGAGTTACTCGACCCGGTGGTGATCGCCCACACCATCGCCCGGCTGCAACGGACTGCCCCGGACCGGCAGGCGCGCGACGGGCAAGACGTGGTCGATCTGCTCCGGTGGCTGGGTCCCCTGACCCGCGATCAGATCGACGAAAGATATTCCAGTACCGACGATCCCACTACCGCCGATCTCGATGCGCTGATCGCCGAGCAAGTGCGCGCCGGACGGGTCGTTCCCCTGGTGATGCGAGGGACGGCGCACTTCGCCGCCATCGACGACGTCGCCCGCCTCCGCGACGGGCTCGGTATCCCCGCTCCGCGCGGGGTGCCGGCCGCCTACTTAGCGCCACCGGCCGATCCGGTCGGCGACCTCGTCCACCGCTATGCCCGCACCCACGGCCCGTTCACCGCGTCCGCCGCCGCCGCCGACCTCGGGATGGGCGTCGCCGTGGTGCGGGACACGCTGCTCAAGCTCGCAAGTCGCCGCACGGTGATCGAGGGCGAATTCCTCGCCCTCGACAACGGCGAGCGGGCCCAGTGGTGTCACAGCGAGGTCCTCGGCCAGCTGCGGCGCGGTTCCCTGGCGGCGGGTCGCGCCGAGGTGGAGCCAGTCAGCGCCGACACCTACGCGCGCTTCCTGCTCGACTGGCAGCATGTGGACCCGGCCAGCCCCCGTTCGCTGGCTGAGCCCCGTTCGCTGGCTGAGCCCCGTCGAAGCCTCACCGGCATCCACGGCTTGATGTCCATCGTGGAACAGCTTGCCGGCCAACCGATTCCGGCCTCGGCATGGGAATCGCTGGTCCTGCCGTCGCGGGTCAGCGATTACCGCCCAGCCATGCTCGACGAGTTGCTCTCGTCCGGAGAGGTCCTCTGGTCTGGGCACGGCCGCATCGGAAACTCTGACGGCTGGATCAGCTTGCACCCGGCCGAGTCCGCACCGCTGACGCTGCGTCCCGCGGACGAGCTGGAACTGACGGCGGCACACAAGGTGCTCCGCACCGTTTTCGATGGAGGCGCCGTGCGCTACGGACGGCTGGCCGCCGCCCTCGATGACGCCAAACTGGCTGTCGGCGACGACGCCCATCGGTATACCGCCCTGTGGGATCTTGTCTGGGCCGGGATGGCCACCAACGATTCCTTCGCCCCGGTCCGGGCCCTGCTCACTCCGGGCCGAGCGCGTTCGGGCGCACCAGCTTCGGCCCCATCGCACCGGGTGCGCGGTGCCACCCGGGCGCCCCGCCTGCGCAGCGCCCGCCTGT
>NZ_JBAQWU010000181.1:0-1562 GCF_049299075.1 Gordonia sp. (in: high G+C Gram-positive bacteria) | reverse complement strand
GTCCACCGCCGCGCACATCGACCGCCGTCACGCTGCCATCCGGCACCACTACCACCGTGGTGCCGGTGGCCCAGCCTGCGCCAGCCTCGGTGAGACCGCCGACTGTCACATCGGCGTCGAGACGATGGTGGTGTCCGACCACGATCCCGGCCACCTCGGAGATCCGGTCCCCGGTCCGCGCGGTGGTCACCGCGCGCCCATCAGTGCCTCGACCAGCAGTTCCTGCACGACAGTTAGCCACTGGTAGACGTCGTAATGCCCGGCGTACGGGTCGTCCGCGTCGAGTGGCCGGTGGTCGTCGGTGATGGCGAGCATGGCGCCGAGCGCTAGGCGAACATCGTTCAGCGCAGTCAGCCAGCAGTCGGCCTCCGCTTCGGTAAGCGCCACCTCGCCGCCGCCACCCGGGAGCGTGTCGAGCACCATCGCCGCGGCCATCAGCTTCGCGTCGATGATCTGCGGCTCGTTGATGCTGCGCAGCGCTCCGTTCAGATCGGCGGCGACTGGACCGGCCGCCAGTAGTTCGTCCTGGTCGGGGCGATGAAAGTCCGGGAGCAACCGACCGAGGGTCACATCGCGGGGCGCGCTCGTATGCCCGGTGCGAATGCCGGTCAGTTCGGCGAGCGAATCCTGCGCGGCCGAGCCGTCACGTTCGCGGAGCATCTCCGACGTCGAGGTCACCATCGAGGCGAGCAACTGGCACTCGTAGCTCTCCAGATTGGAGCAAATTCGCACGTCGTCGCCGGTGCCGCGGCGGCTCCACGTCCGCATTAGGTGTCGTGCTGCATCGTCGCCCACAGACCGGCCGCATGCAGCTTGCGGACATCGCCTTCCATCGCCGTGCGGTCACCGGAGGAGACGACCGCCTTGCCTTCGGTGTGCACCTGCAACATCAACTCCTGGGCCTTGGGTTCGGGATAACCGAAAACCTTCTGAAAGACATAGCAGACATAGTTCATCAAGTTCACGGGGTCATCCCACACAATCGTCACCCAGGGCCGGTCGAGGACGGTCTCGGGTTCGGCGACCGCCGTGCCAGTGCTACCGCCGGGTGCCGCTTCTTCAAGCGCCATGAGTTATAGGGTAGCGAATGTGACGAGTACTGCGCTGCTGACCGATCAGTATGAGCTGACGATGATCTCCGCGGCATTGGCTGCGGGAACCGCAGATCGCGAGTGCGTCTTCGAGGTCTTTGCCCGCCGCCTCCCCGACGGTCGTCGCTACGGGGTCGTCGCCGGCACCGAGCGGCTGCTCGATGAGCTCCCCGACTTCCGGTTCGGTCCCGCCGAAATCGACGCGGTGCGGCATTTCCTCGATGAGGCCACCGTGGAGTGGCTACGCGACTACCGTTTCGCCGGGCAAATCGACGGCTACCCCGAGGGTGAGCTGTACTTTCCAAACTCGCCGATCCTGACCGTGCGCGGCGGCTTCGCCGAGGGCGTGATCCTGGAGACTTTGGTCCTGTCGATCCTCAACCACGACAGTGCCATCGCCTCGGCCGCCGCGCGTATGGTGTCCGCCGCCGCCGGCCGCCCTGTGATCGAGATGGGCTCGCGGCGCACCCA
>NZ_JBAQWU010000180.1:0-3429 GCF_049299075.1 Gordonia sp. (in: high G+C Gram-positive bacteria) | reverse complement strand
GATCGGGGCGCTCGTCGGGGCTGCAGAGATGGTCTATCGCGAGAACATCAGGGCGCGCTTGACCTCTTGGATCGCCTGCGTCACCTGAATGCCACGGGGGCATGCGTCGGTGCAGTTGAAGGTGGTGCGGCAGCGCCACACGCCGTCGGCGTCGTTCAGAATGTCCAGTCGCTCGATGGTGCCCTTGTCGCGGCTGTCGAAGATGAAGCGGTGCGCGTTCACAATCGCGGCCGGACCGTAGTACGAACCCTCGGTCCAGAACACCGGGCAGCTGGTGGTGCAGCATGCACACAGGATGCATTTGGTGGTGTCGTCGAACCGGGCCCGGTCGGTCTGGGACTGGATGTATTCCTTGGTCGGCGGGTTGCCGTCGGTGATCAGGAACGGCTTGATCGCGCGGAACGCGTCGAAGAACGGCTCCATGTCAACGACGAGATCCTTCTCCACCGGAAGACCCTTGATGGGCTCGATGGTGATGGTCAGTTCCTTGGCCGAACCCTTCGGCATAAGGTCCTTCATCAGAAGCTTGCAGGCCAGGCGGTTGACGCCGTTGATCCGCATGGCATCCGAGCCGCACACGCCGTGGGCGCAGCTGCGGCGGAAGGTCAGGGTGCCGTCCAGGTAGCCCTTCACGTAGAGGAGCAGGCTGAGCAGGCGGTCCGAGGGGAGCGCCGGTACGCGGAAGCTTTCGAAGCCCTGCGCATCCGGATTCTCCGGGTTGAAGCGGTAGATCTTCAGCGTCACCATCGTCGCCTCGGGCGGAACCGGAGGCAGATGGGTGGTGGTTTCTTCGACAATCGCAGTCATCTCAGTACTTCCGCTCCATCGGCTCGTAACGGGTCTGAACGACGGGTTTGTAGCCGAGCTCGATGTCGGCGATCAGCCCGTCACCCTTCTTGTAGGCCATGGTGTGCACCATGAAGTTCTCGTCATCGCGGTTCGGGTAGTCCTCGCGAGCGTGGCCGCCGCGGGTCTCCTTGCGGTTCAGTGCGCCGACGACGGTCACCTCGGCAAGCTCCAGCAGGAAGCCGAGCTCGATGGCCTCGAGCAGGTCGGAGTTGAAGCGCTTGCCCTTGTCGGTGACGGTCACGTGGTCGTAGCGGACCTTGAGCGCGCGGACGTCTTCCAGCGCCTGAGACAGGGTCTCTTCGGTGCGGAAGACGGCAGCGTTGTCGTTCATGGTCTGCTGCAGTTCGGTGCGGATGGTCATCACGTTCTCGTTGCCGTGATCGCTGAGCATCTGGCCGACCCATTCTTCGACCATCGCCGACGGGTTCTCCGGCAGCGGAGCGAAGCCGTGACTGTTGGCGTACTCGGCGGCGGCGATACCGGCCCGACGACCGAAAACGTTGATGTCCAGCAGCGAGTTGGTGCCCAGCCGGTTGGCGCCGTGTACCGACACGCAGGCGCACTCGCCCGCGGCGTACAGACCGTGGACCACCTGGTCGTTGTCGGCGAGCACCTGGCCGGTGATCGTCGTCGGGATGCCACCCATGACGTAGTGACAGGTCGGGTACACCGGCACCAGTTCGGTCACCGGGTCCACGCCGAGATAGGTGCGGGAGAATTCCATGATGTCCGGGAGCTTGGCCATCAGCGTCTCCTCCGGGATGTGCGTGACATCCAGCAGGACGTAGTCCTTGTTGGGGCCGGCGCCGCGGCCCTCGAGAACCTCGATGACCATCGACCGGGCGACGATGTCGCGGGGCGCGAGGTCTTTGATGGTGGGGGCGTAGCGTTCCATGAAGCGCTCACCGCTGGCGTTGCGCAGGATGCCGCCCTCGCCGCGGACGCCCTCGGTGATGAGGATGCCCAGGCCGGCCAGGCCGGTCGGGTGGAACTGGTGGAACTCCATATCTTCCAGGGGCAGGCCCTTGCGGAAGATGATGCCCATGCCGTCGCCGGTCAGGGTGTGCGCGTTGGAGGTCACCTTGTACATGCGGCCCGAGCCGCCGGTGGCGAAGACGATCGACTTCGCGTGGAAGACGTGGATCTCGCCGGTGGCCAGCTCGTAGGCGACCACGCCGCTGGCGACCGGCTCGCCTTCGGCGTTCTCGGTGAGGTTCAGGTCGAGCGCGTAGAACTCGTTGAAGAACTGCACGTTGTGTTTGACGCAGTTCTGGTACAGCGTCTGCAGGATCATGTGACCGGTGCGGTCGGCGGCGTAGCAGGCCCGGCGCACCGGGGCTTTACCGTGGTCGCGGGTGTGACCGCCGAAGCGGCGCTGGTCGATGCGGCCCTCGGGGGTGCGGTTGAACGGCAGCCCCATCTTCTCCAGGTCGAGCACCGCGTCGATGGCTTCCTTGGCCATCAGTTCGGCAGCATCCTGGTCGACGATGTAGTCGCCGCCCTTGATGGTGTCGAAGGTGTGCCACTCCCAGTTGTCTTCTTCGACGTTGGCCAGCGCGGCGCACATGCCGCCCTGGGCCGCGCCGGTGTGGGAGCGGGTGGGGTAGAGCTTGGTCAGCACCGCGGTGCGCACCCGCGGGCCAGCTTCCACCGCGGCACGCATCCCGGCGCCACCGGCGCCGACGATGACGACGTCGTAGCGATGTTCCTGAATCATCGAGGGCCTTCCGGAGACTTAGGGGATGTTCGGGTTGAACGTGACCAGGACGTAACTGCCCAGCACCACGGTGAAACCGGTGGCCAGCAGCAGCAGAGAGTTCAGATAGAACTTGGTGACGTTCTTGCGGGCGTAGTCGCCGATGATGGTGCGCATGCCGTTGGCGCCGTGGATCATGGCCAGCCACAGCATCGCCATGTCCCAGATCTGCCAGAACGGCGATGCCCAGCGCTCGGCGACGTAGTCGAAGTCGATGCGGTACACGCCGTCCTGCCACATCAGCCCGATGAACAGGTGGCCGATGACCAGGAAGATCAGTGCGACGCCGGAGAACCGCATGAACAGCCACGCGTACTTCTCGAAGTATGGGATGCCGCGGGGCCTGCGTGGGGCGCGCGGGTGATCCAGCGCGGCCGGCCGGTCGAATTCCTTCTCCAGTACCGGGGCGATGCGGTCCTCGCGGTGATACGGAGTCCGTTCAGTGGTCATGTCGCCATTCCAAACCAGTGAAACTTCTCTGACATGTGGATGCCCAGCGTCACCAGGGCGGGCACCATGACCAGCAGCCAGATGACCGCGACGCCGGCCAGCATCTTGCGCTGGTGGCGGGGGCCCTCGGACCCGAAGTCGATGAGGATGATCCGGACGCCGTTGAAGGCGTGGAACAAAACCGCCGCGACCAGGCCGATTTCCATCAGGCCGACCAGCGGGGTCTTGTACGAGCCGACCACGTCGTCATAAATCTCCGGGCTCACCCGCACCATGGCAGTGTCGAGCACGTGCACCAGGAGGAAGAAAAAGATGGTCGCACCGGTGATCCGGTGCAGAACCCACGCCCACATGCCCGCGTCTCCGCGATACAG
>NZ_JBAQWU010000179.1:0-2974 GCF_049299075.1 Gordonia sp. (in: high G+C Gram-positive bacteria) | reverse complement strand
GTGCTGACGCGGTGATCACCACCGCGGCCGGCTACACGGGCGGTGACAAGAACGCCACCGAGATCGATACCGTCGGCAACGCAAATCTCGCCGCTGCCGCCCAGCGGACCAGCATTCGACGGTTCGTGCTCACCAGCATCCTCACCTGCGATCGCACACCAAACGTGCCCCATTTCTGGCACAAGAAGCTCGCCGAAGACCACCTTGCGGCGCGCGATGTTCCGTTCGTCGCCCTCCGGCCCGGCGCATTCATCGACCAGATCGCCACCATCTCCGGTAATCCCCTCGTGACGGGGCGGGTGATCTGGATGGGTACGACCGATACACCGCTGAGCTTTGTCCTGACCGCTGATCTCGCCGGATACCTCGCCGCCGCGGTCGACACCGACACCGCACCCGGGGAACGCGTCGACATCGGCTGGACCCGGCCGATCACCATCGGGGAGGCAACCGACGTGTTGAGCACGGCCGCCGCCCGACCCGTCAAGGTCCGGGCGATCCCCTCGACCGTCACTCGCACTGCTAGCGCCCTCGTCGGCCGGTTCGTCCCCATGATCAAGGACATGGCGGCGATGTTCACCTGGTTCGACAGCGGAAGCTATGTTGCCGACACCACTCGCCAACACGAACTGTTCGGTCCGCCCCCCACGCCGGAGGACGCAATCGGCAGGCTGGTCCGGCAGCTCGGCGATCGGAACGCCCGATGAGTCACCTCCCGTCAACTTCGATTGCTCCGCCCACCAAAGAAATTGGTCCGCCCACCAAAGAAAAGGAAAACGGTATGCCCGGCCGTCCGATCACCGTCAAAACCACCGCGCTCGCAGCCGTCGCCGCCCTCGTAGTCAATCTGATCATCTTCGGCCTCGGCTCGGCCGCCGATGCGACGTGGGATGCCGGGTCGCCGTACCCGATCGGGGTGCCGATGGTCGCGCTGTTCTCCCTCGTTCCCCTGGTCCTGGCCGCCGTCGTCGTAGCCCTGATCGGCGCGCGATATCCGCGGTTCCAAGGCGTCGCCGCGTGGGCCGGACTCGTGTTCGCACTCCTTACGATCGCCGGATCGCTGACCATGGCCACGCAGACACTGACCGGACTGTGTCTGGGCGCGATGCACATCGTCGTGGGTTTGGCCTGGTTCTCCCTCGCCTACCCTGGGTGCACCGACAGTGGCGGCAGTGCCGACCTGGCTAGGCGAGTTCGATGATCTCCTGGTACTCGTCCGACCAATGGTCCTCGGTGCCGTCGGGCAGCAGGATCACCCGTTGCGGGTCGAGGGCGGCGGCGGCACCGGGATCGTGCGTTACCAGCACCACGGCCCCGGTGTAGCTGCGCAGCGCCTCCAGGACCTGTTCGCGGGAGATGGGATCGAGGTTGTTGGTCGGCTCGTCCAGCAGCAGCACGTTGGCCGCCGACGAGACCAGCCCGGCCAGCGCGAGGCGGGTCTTTTCACCACCGGACAGTGTGCCGGCGGGCTGCTCGAGTTGCGGGCCGGAGAACATGAAGGCGCCGAGCAGTCCGCGCAGGTCCTGCTCACCGGCATCGGGTGCGGCGTGGCGGATGTTCTCCCACACCGAGGCGGCGTCGTCGAGGGTGTCGTGTTCCTGGGCGAAGTAGCCGATCTTGAGCCCGTAGCCGGGTTCAATAGTCCCGTGGTCGGACTGCTCGGTACCAGCCAGCAGGCGTAGCAGGGTGGTCTTACCGGCACCGTTGAGGCCGAGAACGACGACGCGGCTGCCCTTGTCGATAGCCAGGTCGACGCCGGAGAAGATCTCCAGGGAGCCGTACATCTTGCTCAGCCCGGAGGCGCGGAGCGGAGTCTTGCCGCAGGCGGCCGGCTCCGGGAAGCGGATTTTGGCGGTGCGGTCGGCGACGCGCTCCTCCTCCAGCTCGTCCATCATCTTCTCGGCCCGTTTGAGCATTTGCTGGGCGGCGGTGGCTTTGGTCGCCTTGGCGCCGAGCTTCGCGGCCTGCACGCGTAGGGCGCCGGCCTTCTTCTCCGCGTTGGCGCGTTCGCGCCGACGACGCTGCTCGTCGGTGGCGCGCTGGTCCAGGTAACGCTTCCAGTTCATGTTGTAGACATCGGCCTCGCTGCGCACTGCGTCGAGGAACCAGACGCGGTTCACCACGTCGGCCAGCAGATCGACGTCGTGGCTGATGACCACCAGTCCGCCGTCGTGGTTCAGCAAGAAGGTGCGCAGCCACGAGATGGAGTCGGCGTCGAGGTGGTTGGTCGGCTCGTCCAGCAGCAGCGTGGTGTCGGACTTGCCGGAGCCGTCGGAGGCGGCGAACAAGATGCGGGCGAGTTCGACGCGACGGCGCTGCCCACCGGACAGCGTGTTCAGCTCTTGCCCCAGCACCCGGTCGGGTAGGCCCAGATTGTTGCAGATCCGGGCGGCTTCGCTCTCGGCGAGATATCCGCCGAGGGTGCCGAACCGCTCTTCCAGCCGTGCGTATTTAGCGATCGCCTTATCGCGTTTGGCGTCGTCGTCGGACTCCATCAAGGTCTGCTGGCGGGCCATCTGCGCCAGCAGCTGATCGAGGCCGCGGGCCGAGAGCACCCGGTCCTTGGCCAGTACCGACAGATCGCCCTCTTTGGGGTCCTGCGGCAGGTATCCGATCGGTCCGTTGCTGCGCACCGTGCCGGCATAGGGCTCGGTCTCTCCGGCAAGAATGCGCAGGCTCGTCGTCTTCCCCGCGCCATTTCGTCCGACCAGACCGATCCGGTCGCCGGGTGCGATGCGCAGGGCATCACCAGGTGCCGACAACAGGGTTCGGGCACCCGCTCGAACTTCCAAGTCGGTCGCGGTAATCACGACGAGCCACTCTACCGGCGCTCCGGCAACCCCCGAAATCGTACGATTACCGGATCGTGGTCGCTCCTGGCCCTTGGCCGTCGACGAGACTCGATGCGCTCGGGCCCCCCACGCCATCCCCCAGGTCGCATCCCTCCGGTTCCATCCCCGCGCGTAATCTGAGG
>NZ_JBAQWU010000178.1:0-5837 GCF_049299075.1 Gordonia sp. (in: high G+C Gram-positive bacteria) | reverse complement strand
CCGTAGAACTGCTCCGTTGGGCGCGTGGGCAGGGGATCGACATCACCGCCGAGGTGACGCCGCACCATTTGCTCCTCGACGACTCCCGGCTGGAAACCTACGACGGAGTCAACCGGGTCAACCCGCCGCTGCGCGAGGTGCGCGACACCCACGCGTTGCGGGCAGCGCTCGCCGACGGCGTCATCGACTGCGTTGCCACCGACCACGCGCCGCACGCCGCGCAGGAGAAATGCTGCGAGTTCGCCCAGGCCAAGCCCGGCATGCTCGGTCTGGAGACCGCCCTCTCGATCATCGTCGAGACGATGGTCCGCCCCGGTCTGCTTGACTGGCGCGGTGTCGCCCGGGTGATGAGTGAACGTCCGGCGCAGATCGTCGGGCTCGACGATCAGGGCCGCCCGATCGAGGTCGGCGAGCCCGGTAACCTCACCGTCGTCGATCCGGACGCCGAGTGGACGGTAGTGCCCGATGAGCTGGCCAGTAAATCGACCAACACGCCGTACGCGGCGATGACACTCCCGGCCACTGTGCGCACCACGATCCTGCGCGGCACGGTGACGCACCGATGACCCTCGCCGATGTGATCCTGGTGACGGTGGTCGTCCTATTGTGGCTCGGCCTGATCGCGCTCGCGCTGCGGGGCTGGCGTAAACGGGGGCGCGCGCAGGCGCAGCAGTTGGGTGATTTCCCGGCGGTGCCCGCCGACGTGGGCGAGGTGCTGCTGGGGCCGACGACCGGCGTGTACGTGGGCAGCACCCTGGCCCCTCGCTGGGCGACCCGCGTGGCCGTCGGCGATATCGGCGACCGCGCGGCGGTGGAGTTGAGCCGTTACCGGCAGGGCATTCTGCTGCGGCGCGCGGGCGCGTCGCCGATCTGGATCCCGCACGAGGCAATCACCGCGGTGCGCACCGAACACGGCCTGGCCGGCAAGGTGATGACCCGCGACGGCGTCCTGGTGATCCGCTGGCGGCTGCCGTCGGGCACCGAACTGGACTCCGGCGTGCGCGCCGACGATAAGAGCACCTATCCGGCCTGGACGGCGCCGTACCGCGAGATCACCGCAGCGACCAGCGCCGATTTTCACCGACCCCAGACAGCCAGCACCGAAGTGACGAAGGATTGAACGAGACTATGAGCAAAGCAGTATTGGTGCTGGAGAACGGCAGCATGCACACCGGGGTGAGCTTCGGGGCCGAGGGCTCGACGTTCGGTGAGGCGGTGTTCTGCACCGCGATGACCGGATACCAAGAAATGCTCACCGACCCGAGCTATCACAAGCAGATCATCGTCTCCACCGCCCCGCAGATCGGGAACACCGGTTGGAACACCGAGGACGGCGAAAGCCTGCTGGGCAAGCGTTCACAGGTCCGCTGGTCGGCGGACTTCATCGACCACCAGGATCCGGGCAAGATCTGGGTCGCCGGGTACGCGGTCCGCAACCCCACCACGCGCGTCTCCAACTGGCGCGCCACCTCCAGTCTGGCCGATGAGCTCATCGCCCAAGACATCGTCGGCATCGCCGGAATCGACACCCGGGCTGTGGTGCGTCAACTCCGCGACTCTGGATCCATGCGCGCTGGGATCTTCTCCGGCGCCGCGGTGACCGCGGCGCCGGACATGCTGGAGCAGGTGCGTGCGCAGGCACCAATGGCCGGTGCCGCACTGGCGCAGGAGGTGAGCACCGAGGAGCCCTACGTGGTGGAGGCCGCCGGGGAGCCGCGCTGGCGGGTCGCCGCCCTCGATTTGGGCATCAAGGCGAATACACCACGCATGTTGGCCGCCCGCGGGGTTGAGGTACACGTCCTGCCGGCCGACGCCACCTACGCCGACGTCATGGCGGTTGAGCCCGACGGTTTCTTCCTCTCCAACGGCCCGGGTGACCCGGCCACCGCGGACGCCGCTGTGCAGCTGACCCGGCAGGTGTTGGCCGCCAAGCTGCCGATGTTCGGTATCTGTTTCGGTAACCAGATTCTTGGCCGCGCCCTCGGGCTGACGACCTACAAACTCAAGTTCGGTCACCGCGGGATCAATATTCCGGTAATCGACGTGGCCTCGGGTGAGGTCGCCATCACCTCGCAGAACCACGGTTTCGCCCTGGCGGGCGCCGCTGGTGACGAGTTCGACACCGACTTCGGTCGCGGTCGGGTGAGTCATGTCTGCGCCAACGACGGCGTCGTGGAGGGCGTCGAGCTGATCGACGGCAGTGCCTTCTCCGTTCAGTACCATCCCGAGGCCGCGTCCGGCCCGCACGACGCCGCCAACCTGTTCGACAAGTTCGTCTCCGCCATGGAGACCGCGAAGAAAGCCAACGCCTGATGCCACGCCGTCCCGACCTCAACCATGTCCTGGTCATCGGCTCCGGTCCGATCGTGATCGGCCAGGCCTGCGAAATCGACTACTCCGGCACCCAGGCGTGCCGGGTCCTCAAAGCCGAGGGTCTGCGGGTGTCGCTGATCAACTCCAATCCGGCGACGATCATGACCGACCCGGAGTTCGCCGACGCCACCTATGTCGAGCCGATTACCCCGGAGTTCGTCGAGAAGGTCTTCGCAGCCGAAGCCGCTGCCGGGCACCCCGTCGACGCCGTACTGGCCACCCTGGGTGGCCAGACCGCGTTGAACACGGCGGTGGCCCTGCATGAGCAGGGGATTCTGGCTAAGCACGGGATCGAACTGATCGGTGCCGACATCGACGCCATTCAGCGCGGCGAGGACCGTCAGATGTTCAAGGACATCGTGACCAAGATCGGCGGCGAGAGCGCCCGATCGCGGGTCTGCCACACCATGGACGAAGTCCGTGACACCGTCACTGAACTCGGCTACCCGGTGGTCGTGCGGCCGTCATTCACGATGGGTGGGCTCGGCTCGGGGATGGCCTACAACGAGGTGGACCTCAACCGCATCGCCGGTGGCGGTCTTGCCGCGTCCCCGACCGCCAACGTCCTGATCGAGGAGTCGATTCTCGGGTGGAAGGAGTTCGAACTAGAACTCATGCGGGATAACCGCGACAACGTGATCGTGATCTGCTCGATCGAGAACGTCGACCCGGTCGGCGTGCACACCGGGGACTCGATCACGGTGGCCCCCGCGATGACCCTCACCGACGTCGAATACCAGGAGATGCGCGACCTGTCGATCGCCATCATCCGTGAGGTCGGTGTGGACACCGGTGGCTGCAACATCCAGTTCGCGCAGGACCCGCGCGACGGCCGCCTAGTGGTCATCGAGATGAACCCGCGCGTCTCGCGGTCCTCAGCGCTGGCCTCCAAGGCCACCGGTTACCCGATCGCGAAGATGGCCGCCAAGCTTGCCATCGGATACTCGCTCGACGAGATCACCAACGACATCACCAAGGCCACCCCGGCCGCCTTCGAGCCGTCGATCGATTACGTCGTGGTCAAAGCGCCGCGGTTCGCGTTCGAGAAGTTCCCCGGCGCCGACGACACGCTGACCACCACGATGAAGTCGGTCGGGGAGGCGATGAGCTTGGGCCGCAGCTTTACCGAGGCGTTGGGCAAGGTGATGCGCTCACTGGAAACCAAGGCGGCCGGTTTCTGGACCGAGCCAGATCGTCTCGCTCCGGCCGACTTGGATGTCGAGGCCGTACTGGCCGATATTTCGGTGGCTCGGGACGGCCGACTGTACAAGATCCTGCAACTGCTGGAGGCTGGCGTCTCCATCGAGCGGATTTACGAGGCCACCGCGATCGATCCGTGGTTCCTGGCCGAGATCGCCCAGATCGGCGACGTGGGCGCATCGGTGCGCGATGCGGAGACAGTCGGCGCCGATCTGCTGCGTTACGCCAAGTTCACCGGGCTGTCCGATAAGCAGATCGCTGCGCTACGCGCGGCGGGCGGCGACACCGCGCTGGCGGATGAGACCGCCGTGCGCAAGCACCGCCACGAGTTGGCGATCCGGCCGGTCTACAAGACCGTCGACACCTGCGCCGCCGAGTTCGAGGCCAAAACGCCGTACCACTACTCCACCTATGAGCTGGATGAGGCCGCGACCTCGGAGATCGCTCCGCAGACTGACCGCCCGAAGGTGATCATTCTGGGGTCCGGTCCCAACCGCATCGGTCAGGGCATCGAGTTCGACTACTCGTGCGTGCACGCGGCCCTCACTCTGAGTCAGGCTGGCTACGAGACGGTCATGGTCAACTGCAACCCGGAGACGGTTTCCACCGACTACGACACCGCCGACCGTCTGTACTTTGAGCCGCTGACCCTCGAGGATGTCCTCGAAGTGATCCACGCGGAGTCGGAATCAGGGACTGTCGCCGGCGTCATCGTGCAGTTGGGCGGTCAGACGCCACTGGGCCTGGCCGCGCACCTGGAAGCCGAAGGGGTGCCGATCGTCGGGACCGGTCCGAGCGCCATCGACCTGGCCGAGGACCGCGGCGCGTTCGGTCAGGTTCTCATCGACGCGGGTCTGCCCGCGCCGAAGTTCGGTACCGCGACCACCTTCGCCGGTGCCCGCGACATCGCTGCCGACATCGGTTATCCGGTGCTGGTGCGTCCGTCGTATGTGCTCGGCGGCCGCGGTATGGAGATCGTGTACGACGAGGCGGCTCTCGCCGACTACATCTCCCGCGCCACCGAGATCTCCGACGACCGCCCGGTGCTGGTCGACAGGTTCCTGGAGGACGCGGTGGAGATCGACGTCGACGCACTCTATGACGGCACCGAGTTGTTCATCGGCGGCATCATGGAGCACATCGAAGAGGCTGGCATCCACTCCGGTGACTCGGCGTGCGCCCTGCCGCCGATCACGCTGGGCGCTTCGGAGATCGCGGCGGTCCGGAGTTCCACCGAGGCACTCGCCAAGGGCATCGGTGTGCGCGGCCTGCTGAACGTGCAGTACGCGCTGAAGGACGGTGTGCTTTACGTTCTGGAGGCCAACCCGCGCGCCAGCCGCACCGCACCGTTCGTGTCCAAGGCCACCGCCGTGCCACTGGCGAAGGCCTGCGCTCGGGTGATGATGGGCATGTCCATCGCTGAACTGCGTACGCAGGGGATTTTGCCGGCCACCGGCGACGGCAGTGTGGTGCCGCCGAACTCGCCGGTCGCAGTGAAGGAAGCGGTGCTGCCATTCAACCGGTTCCGCACCCCGGACGGTTCGGCGGTCGACACGCTGCTGAGTCCGGAGATGAAGTCCACCGGCGAAGTGATGGGCTTCGACCGCGACTTCGGCCGGGCCTTCGCCAAGGCGCAGGCGGCCACCTCCGGCGCGTTGCCGCGGAGCGGCACCGTCTTCGTGTCCGTCGCCAACCGCGACAAGGCGTCAATTGCGTTCCCGATCAAACGCCTGGCCGACCTTGGCTTCACCATCCTGGCCACGAGCGGTACGGCAGATGTGCTGCGTCGCAACGGTATTGAGGTCACTGAGGTGCGCAAGCACTTCGAGGCCGGCGAGGGCGAGGATTCGGTGGTCGACATGATCCGCGACAGACGGGTCGACCTGATCGTCAACACCCCGGCGGGTAGCTCCGGTCCGCGCGCCGACGGTTATGAGATCCGTGCCGCCGCGATTACCGCGAGTATTCCCTGCGTGACGACAGTGCCGGGTGCCGGTGCCGCGGTGCAGGGGATTGAAGCGGCCCTGGGGGAGACGATGGGCGTCGAATCGCTGCAGCGCCGCCACGCCGAGCTCCTGGGGAATACGTAGTGGTTCCCGGGCCGGCCGCCAGCTTCGCGGGCCGGTATGTGGCTGCGGTGGCCGAGCGTGGCCGCTTGTGCGCCGGTATCGACCCGCACGCCGCATTGTTGGAGCAGTGGGGCCTGCCGGTGTCGATCGACGGCCTGCGCGTCTTCGCCGACGCGTGTGTGGCCGGACTTGGCC
>NZ_JBAQWU010000177.1:0-4282 GCF_049299075.1 Gordonia sp. (in: high G+C Gram-positive bacteria) | reverse complement strand
CGCGAGTACATGACGTGCGCGGTCGCCGCGTGCGCTCAGTTCGAGGTAGCGGCCGCGGCGGCCAAAGGCTGCGGAGTGCCGGCGACGGACGGCAAGGGCCTCGCTGATCAGCCGGAATTTCGGATGGTGGTGATCCTGCCGGTAGTCCACGGGCCGTCGGTTGTCCGGGTCGGTGAGTGCGTCATACCACCATTGGGTGCCTTGATAGAGGTCACCGACGCCCGGACCGAGTAGTCCGAGGGCGACCCGGGACAACGATTCCTCCCGGCCGGTGGGGGCGATCAGCGCGACGAACTCGGAGATGCGGGTGGCCGCGTCGCCGACCGTCACGCGCGAGATCCAGTCC
The DNA here is from genome assembly GCF_049299075.1 of Gordonia sp. (in: high G+C Gram-positive bacteria). GTDB lineage: Bacteria > Actinomycetota > Actinomycetes > Mycobacteriales > Mycobacteriaceae > Gordonia. The sequence goes on along the minus strand of NZ_JBAQWU010000177.1, from coordinate 3,936 downwards.
TGGGTCTGCTGTTCGGCTTCCAAGTTCTGCTCCGCCCAGGAACTGATGACTCCGGCCTCGCGGATGGCTTTGGTGGTGTACGCGGATATGCGTCCGGCCAGGTCGGCGTCGGGCGGGCCGTCGACCGGCCAGATTCCGACCAGGTTCTGTAAGAGCAGGTAGGCGGTGCGCTCGTGCGGCGGTGGGTAGCGCCGCCAGATCTCGCGGACCAGCAGATTCCAGCGTTGCGGTACCTGGGCGATCACGGCGATCCGGGCGCGGACGTCACTGCTGCGTTTGGTGTCGTGCGTGGTCAGGGCCGTCATCGCCAGTGGCCACCAGTGGGCTCTCTGCTGATTGCGTTCGTGGAAGTCGGCGCGGCTGATGGTGGGGCGGCGCGGATTGCATCCGAGTTCCTGGGTCGAAACCAGGCGGGCGGTGCGGTGAAAGCCGACGGCCTCGATGGCTTTGGCGGCGACGACGGCGGCGAGGTCGCTGACCCGGAAGATGGCGTCGGGGTAGGCCTCTGGGTGGGTGAAGACGGCCGCCAGCGCATCGAATCCGGCAGTGGCACCGGGCAGGGCAGCGCGCGCCAGGGTGATCGTCTCGTGTACTTGCTGGCGCGACTGCGGGGTATCCGGGCGGCTGATCGTCAGGCGCGTGACAAAGGCTGCCACGGCTTGTTCGGCGAGGTGCAAGGGGACTCCCGGGGGCACTGCGGCGATCTCGGTCGACGCCCAGCGCAGGCGGGTGGTGAACGTTTTGCGGAGGGTTTCTTCGCGCACCGTGCGGGCGAGAGCGGCCAGTTGCTCGCCGTCGCCGTGGAAGCCGGTTGTCCAGTGGTAAATCTCGTCGAGCTCCAGAATGCCCGGCGGTGAGGTGAAGGCGGCCTCGATCAATTGCAGCTGGTCGTAGCCGGTGGTGCCGTCGACGGGCAGGGCGCGATCGAGCGACTCATCGACGGCCAGGAGCTTTTCGACGTAGATCAGGCGCTCGTCGCCGACGAGTGCACGGAGCCGGGTCAGGTAGCCCGGTATATCGCGGAAACCGTCGAGATGGTCGACGCGCACACCGTCGATCAGGTCTTCGGCGACCAGGGCACGCAGCCACGCGTGGCTGGCCTCGAAGACGTCGTCGACCTCTGTCGCCAGCGCGGCGAGTTCGGAGATGTCGACAAAGCGCCGGTAGCCGAAGCCGGATTCGGTCGCGAGGATCAGCCGGTAGCGTTGCCGGTCGAGGACCACGCGTGGATCGTCGCCGGGGTGAGCGGTGCCGCGCGCGGTCGGCAGCACCCATTCGTGCAGGTGGAGGTAGCCGTCGTTGTCGAGCAGCAGCGCCTCGAGGTCGTCGATACTACCGAGGTATGGCAACACGATCCGCTCGTCCGCGCCGGGCGTCTCGCGCAGTGCTAGATCGAAGTAGTCTGCGTAGCGGGAATCCCGGCCATACCGTAGGACGTCCGCCCACCACGGGTTGTGCCGCGCGTCTCGAATGCCGACGTGGTGCCCGACGATGTCGATCAGGATACCGATGCCGACCGCGGCGGCGTGGCCGCGTAGCAGTCGGAAGCCGTCGATACCGCCGAGCGCCTCGGCGATGCGTGCCGGTGGGGCCCAGTCGTAGCCGTGTGTCGATCCCGGCATTGCGGCGAGGATCGGCGATAGATACAGGTGGGAGATCCCGAGTTCGACGAGGTCGTCGAGAATGCCGACGACTTCGGCGAAGGCGAAGTCTTCGGTGAGCTGTATCCGGTAGGTCGCGACGGGTTCGCGGGGAATCGCGGTCATCGTGCGGCCTCGCTGGCGGCCCGGGCGCCGTCGACGATCACGTCGAGGGCGGCGGTGAACTCGGCGGTGTAGTCGCGTCCGGACCGGCCGATAACGCCGAGACGTTCCATCTGGGCGCGCGTCTGCTCCTCGATGGACAGGCCGATCGTCAGTTGACAGAGCGCGGTGGCTACGCCGCCGGCCGCCGAGGGGAGAAGGCCGCCGCTGGCGGCGATCCCCGCGAACCGACTCGCCAGATCGTTCCCGGCCAACCCGGACGCCCACGCCGAGGACACCACCTCGGCGCTGTCCGGGACAGCGAGCAGCGCGGCGCGCATATCTTGTGCCATTGCCGCCAGCGCTGATGTCCAAGGCAGATCGTCACGGGCGGGGACCTCGGCGAGCAGATCGTCGGCGAGCGCGGCGAGCATCGTCTGCTTATCGGCGAAGTGCCAGTACAGCGCGTTCGGGGCGACGCCGACCTCGGCGGCTAAGCGGCGCATGGTCAGCTCCGCGAGACTGTGCTGGGCCAGGATGCCGCGGGCGGCGTGAAGTATGTCCGCGCGCGTATTTCCCACACCGATCACCCTATCGGCAGGCGCCAGTATCGTGGGCGCGGCCGGACGGACACCGGGCGTTCAGGGCGGTCCTGTACGGCGTCCAGGGCGGGCCTGTACAGTGTTCACGAACGCGGGGCGGCCCGGCTCCGGCGCCGCGGAGGAGGTGTCGACATGGATGCTGCGCAGATCGTCGGTATCGATGCCGAGCATGTCTGGCATCCGTACGGCGGCTTTCCGTCGTCGGTGGCACCGCGCCCGGTGTCCTCGTGCCGCGGGGTGCGGCTGCGGCTGGCCGACGGCCCTGAACTGATCGACGCGATGAGCTCCTGGTGGGCGGCGGTGCACGGCTATGCGCACCCGGTCCTCGATGCGGCGGTGCACCGGCAACTGGAGTCGATGGCGCACGTGATGTTCGGCGGGTTGACGCACGAGCCAGCTGCGGTCCTCGCCGCCAAGCTCGTCGAGCTCACGCCCAGGCCGCTGACCAAGGTATTCTTCGCCGACTCCGGATCGGTGTCGGTGGAAGTCGCGGTGAAGATGGCCATTCAGTACCAGCGCAGCCGCGGTCGCCCGGACAAACGCCGCCTGCTGACCTGGCGCGGCGGCTACCACGGTGACACCCTCGCGCCGATGAGCGTCTGCGATCCGGAGGGCGGGATGCACTCGATGTGGCGCGGTGTGCTGCACGAGCAGGTCTTTGTGGACGCGCCGCCGCGGCTGGGCAGCGATGCGGACGCGATGTCGTCGTACGTGGCGATGCTCGACGACGTGCTGGCCCGCTCGGCTGATTCGCTCGCCGCAATCATCGTGGAACCGGTGGTCCAGGGCGCCGGTGGCATGGCCTTCCATTCGCCGGAGCTGATCGCCGCATTGCGCGGCCTGTGCGACCGGCACGATGTGCTCCTGATCTGCGATGAGATCGCCACCGGATTCGGACGCACCGGCGAACTGTTCGCCGTGAACCACGCCGGGATCAGCCCGGACATCCTGTGCCTGGGTAAGGCGCTCACTGGCGGCTACCTGACCCTTGCCGCCACCATGACCACCGACGAGGTGGCCCGGGTGATCAGCGCGGGCGAGACGGGCGGGCTGGCCCACGGTCCGACCTTTATGGCCAACCCGCTCGCGTGTGCGGTGGCCGCCGCATCGCTCGGGCTGCTCGACGACGGCACCTGGCGCGCGTCCGTCGCGATGATCGGCGAGCGACTGGCGACCGGCCTGGGTGTGTTGGACGGAGTGCCCGGCGTCCGCGAGGTACGCACCTTCGGCGCCATCGGCGTCGTCGAACTCGAGAGCGACGTGAACATGGTCGCGGCGACGGATGCGGCCATCGCCCAAGGCATTTGGCTGCGACCATTCCGCAACCTCATTTACGCGATGCCGCCGTATATCTGTACGCCCGATGAAGTGGACGCCATTGCCGGCGGCATGGTGGCCGCCACCCGCGCGACGCTCGCGGCGAGCCCATCGGTGCCCGCATGAGCGGGCCGATGCTGACCGGCCTGGCTGACCCGTTGGCCTGGCTCGCCGATGCGGCCGCCGCAACGGCGGCTGCCGGTCTGCACCGGTCGCCCATCGCCCGCCCGGTGGGCGCCGCTGAGGTCAATCTGGCGTCCAACGACTACCTCGGC
>NZ_JBAQWU010000176.1:0-2834 GCF_049299075.1 Gordonia sp. (in: high G+C Gram-positive bacteria) | reverse complement strand
ATGAACATCCGCGGTTCGTCGAGCTTCTCGATCTCCGGGAAGGTCCCTGACCGGCCCAGCCACCGCGCCACTCCGGGGTCCGCACACGCCGTCCCCAAGGCAGCGATCACCGAATAGTCGATCGTCGCGGTGGTTCCCGGTTCGTCGCCCGGTAGATCCGGGGTGACGTCCACGCTGAGCGTCGCCGCTCCGGCCTTCTCCATCGCGTCCGGATCAGCCAGCAACTCGTACGTCTGCCGAGTCCACGGCACGAGGTACTCCGCCGCCAGCTTCGTCACCCGCTCGGTTTCCTGGTCCGCGCTCACGGGCTGATCATGTCCGACCGGGTCGTAGGGCACGCGCAGCCGGGGCGCCGATCGCACCACCCGATCCTCCCAGTCACCGGCCCCCGCCACCGCCTGATACCCGGGCAGGTCGCCAGCCATATCGGCGATACCGGCGATCTGCACGGGCCTGACATCACCGAACGGACCACTCACCTTCAGGGCCCGCATCCAGGCGTGCACGCTGGTCACGGTGCCTTTGCCAGTGATGCGCAACTGCCGGATATCCGGCGCGGCCAGCAGGTAGGGCGCCGATCGCCGTATGGCGAGCTCCACCGGCAATCCGTTCGGCGCTACCGAACCGTCGATCACCGCGACCCGCAGTTCCCCGGTCCCCCCAACCTCCACCCACGAGTGCACCCACCCAGAATCCTCGTCAGGATCGGGTTTTGGGATCGTCAGGATGAGCGGACTGTCCGGCCGCACCTCCCAGGAGATATCGCGACCGAACGGATCCCACTCGCGACCTACCTGCCCCTCGAAGATCACCACCGGCCCGGCCGGCACCGCGTCGTCGGGCAACGTCACCTGCCAGTGCACGCCGTCAGGTACCCGCTCGTCGCGTTCGTCGTGGCCGCCCACGTACGCCACCCGCCCGATCGCGTCGGTGGTGAAGTCGCCGCTGCTCATCACTGCCCTCCCATCAGTACGCCACCCGCGAATGCCGGTGTCCGGCCGCAGCGCGCCCGGCGCACCACCGTCGATGGGGCGTTCTTCGCCGGGGCGCGATCGGTCACTGTGACGTCGAACCAGAATCCGCTCGACGATGCCGCCAGCGGCGCAGGCAGCAGCCACAGGACGCTGCTGCCGGCCCCGTTGACGTAGCGCGCGGCGGCTTTCCGGCTCGGATTGTGCTGATTGGAAATCGTGATCGACGACCCCAACTCCAACCGGCCCGCCCGGATGATTGGCTCCGGGTTCGCCAGCCACAGCCCCAGCACCGCCCACCCCGCCCCGTCGCGCACCCACAGCACGGTGGTTTCGGGCACCCGGGGCGGCAACTGCGGCGGCACGCCGAGGTGGCCGAGCACGTCCTCCACTGCGGCGTCGCCGTGCCGATCACCGGCCACCAGCAGAGTCTTCGGCGGCACGATGACCGGCACATCACCGGCCTGCGGGGGCCGCGCCGGACTCGACGGATACAGGCCCATCGCCCGGATCAACGCCGATGCGTTCCGATAGGCCGACGTCCGGAAGGTGATTCCGTCGAGCTGCGGGGTGGTGTCCGTGGGCGCCTTCGTCTCCGGCGGAAAGGCGACCGTCATCTCATAGGAGGCCTGCGTTTCCAGCGGACTCGTCCACGCGAGATCCGATCCGGTCGGCGCGATCGGGCACCCCGACTGCGCCGCCGCCTCCTGCATCCGCTTCTCAAACGGCGAACCCGCCCCGTAGGTGGTCACGATCTTCGGCTTCCGCCAGTCGATCGACGACCCGTGCGGCTTATCGGTCCGGCGTACTTTGACCACCGGCCGCCGCCCGTACTGATGGAGCAGACCGGGCAGATAGGTGACGGCGAAGCTCGCCGACGGCCGATCGTCGGCGAACACGTAGTCCGCGTGATCGGGCCGGTCGAAGCCGGTCAAGTAGCGCTGCAGATACTCCGGCCGGAACTGGCGGACATTCTGGAGCGAAAGCCACGGCGCGGGATCGACCGTCGACGTCTCGGCCGCCGTCTGGAAGTACCAGGATCGAGTCCGTTTGTCCTCGCCGTCCTTGTTGTACGTCGATGTGACCGGTGTCCCGTCCCGGTCGCGGTAGGTCCGCTTCCAGGAGAGCGCCACATCGATCCGGTAATGGGCGCCCGGCGCCAGCGTGAATCGCTCACCGGTGGCTTCCGCCAAGATCACCTCGTCGGTGTGCCGATCGGCCGCCGCGGCCGCGTCCCGATCGGCGACGGTCAGGGCGTGTAGCGCCACCACAGACACGCTCACCCACGACGGCAACGTCGCGACGACCCCGGTCGCCAGCCCCCCCACCCCGTCTCTGACGGCCAGCCAAAAGATCCCGGTCCCGTCGAGATCCTCCGCCGCGACGGCCTCATTCCCACTCTTCCGGAGCACGGTGAACACGCTCGACCGACGGGCGGTGAGCGGGTGGTCGAACAGCAACCGGGCAAGTTCTTCCTCGGCGCCGACCAGCGGCGCGAGCCTCAGGTACAGCTCGCCCTCGACGACGTCCTCGTCGAACGTGATGGTGTGCCGATACCAGGTGGCGGCCCCGTCGGAGCCCTCTGCCAGCGCGGATTTGCCGGTCAGCCGCAGCGCAGTAGTCACCTCAATGCCCTCCAGTTCGGCCTTGCCGAACACGTACGGGCCGTCCACGGCGTCTACCCCGACCGCCGGCCGGCCGTCGCGCTGGCGCTCCGTGCTGCTGCTCACGGTGAATCCGGTGCCTCGGTCGAAGGCGAACTGGACCGGCGGAACCCCGAACCGATCGCGTTCACGGGGAACGTGCCAGCGGCGGATCGTCACCGGTGTCGCGTCCCGCCCCCACGCCCAGCCGCGCCCGAAC
>NZ_JBAQWU010000175.1:0-2238 GCF_049299075.1 Gordonia sp. (in: high G+C Gram-positive bacteria) | reverse complement strand
CTGCATCACTCCTCAATTGCGCAGGGCCGTACTGATTGCAGGCACTGCTAGCTGGCTCTCAGCTTCTTATCATGTCGGCACCGCCCCACCCCCGCAGACGATTGCACCGCACTCGTCAGCCACCCGCTCCCCCGGCTCCAGAATCTTGGTCAGCACCTGAACAATCGCCGCGGCATGAACGACGTCGTTCAGCCGTCCCACCGTCGATCGCACCGATAGCGTCGTGCGGATTGTGCGCGGGATCAGGGGCCATGGTCCCAATAGTCACGACAGGCGAAAGACGAAATAACCACAGGCGGTTTAAGCCGCCCCGCCGCCGCCTCACGGCGGTATTGTCAGCGCAGTCCGGGCGCATCCTGCGCGCGGCCTGCTACTCAAGGGGTAAGAAAATGACGACCAACAATCCGCTGCTTGCCGGGGTGGGCGACATCGTCGACCGCACCTGGAAGAGCCTGCTGGGCATCGGCGTCGTGTCGATCATCATGGGCCTCGTCGTCCTGTTCTGGCGCGGCCCGACACTCTTCATCGTCGCAATCCTGTTCGCGATCTATCTGATCATCTCCGGCCTGTTCCTGGTCTTCTCCACGTTCGGCGCGCCCGACCACAGCGGCTGGTGGCGTCTGCTCAGCTTCGTCGCCGGTGTGCTGTCAATCATCTTGGGCGTCATTGCGATCCGTAACCCGGCCGAGTCAATCATCCTGCTCGCCATCTGGATCGGTATCGCCTGGATCTTCCGCGGCCTCGGTACCATCTCCTGGTACAGCAGCTCCCCCGAGCTCCCCGGCCGCGGCGCAGGCATCTTCTTGGGTGCCGTCACGCTGATCGCCGGCATCGTCTTGATCGTCTGGCCAGCCGGATCCCTCGGCACCCTCGTCTGGGTGGCCGGCATACTGCTGATCGTCGTCGGTATCTTCGAAGTGATCGACGCGTTCAGCCTCAAGAGCTCGGCCGCCAAAGTGCGGGCCGCGGTCACCGGCGGCCAGCCCGTCTAACCACGACGCGGTCAACCGCCGCGCACCAGTACACGGCTGCCCCGACCTCGCGTCGGGGCAGCCGTTTCGCATCCTGCCTTCAGCGCGGAACGTCAAGTGTTGGCAGCTGCGACTTCAGCATTTCCAACTGTCCGTGAATCAGTCCGAAGTCGGTGACCGGCTGCGATGCATTGAGCCGGATCTGCGCCGCACTGGTGATCGCGTCATCCACGCCACACTCAAAGGCCACCAGGCGCGACCACGCCTCCGCGGCCGCCGGATTCTGCGGCAACCCCACACCGGTGAAACCCGGCTCCACCGTCCGGCCCAGCGACGCGATGTCGTCGGCCAACACCAGCTGTGCAGCGACGTCGTTGGAGATCTCCGTCAGCCAGCCCCGCACCGATTCGGCTCGGGTCGCGGCGCTCACCTCATAGACAGTCTCCACCTTGCGGCGGCACGTCGCCAACTGGCGCCCCCACGCGTCGTCGACCGGGGTGGTCGAGCGGAGGTGGCTTGACCCTTCGACAGGCTCAGGGAGCAGAGGGGCAGGCTCAGGGAGCATCGCGGGCGGGGGTGCGGTGCGACGGGTGTAGCGGATATGCAAGGTCCAGAAGACGACCGCCGACACCAGATAGAACAGAGTGCCGCCCACTTTGTCGCCGGGTGTCTCCCCGGCGAACGGCATCACCACGAACCCGAAGGTGGCGAAGATGGCCAGGGCGATTCGCCACCGCGCCTTTATGAACGCCAACACCGCTACACCCCTCAACACCGTCCGAACATCGCGGCCACCGACTGGCCGCCTGCTCCGCATTATGCCGTCGCGCTCCGACAACCGGCATTCGCTCGACTACCCCGCCCCCGTAGCGCAATGGCAGGAAGCCCGACGTGGGCTTCCTGCCATTGTTGCTGCGCGGCACCCTAGCCGGCGCCGTGGTTCGGGTTGTGGCAGACGCTGCCCTCACACGGAACATCCGAGCCGTCGCCGTTCGGATTCGGCATCACCGCGCCACCGTTCTCGGATGGGTTCGACCCGGCGCCGTGGTTCGGGTTGTGGCAGACGCTGCCCTCACACGGAACATCCGAGCCGTCGCCGTTCGGGTTCTGCATCATCGACGGATTGTCACCGGAGTCGTTGGGCGCGGTGTCGTCGTCGGAGTCGGTGCCGCAACCAGCCAGCACACCGAACGCCAGCACGGCGCTGGCCAAGCCGGTTGCCGCCCGCGTCCATCCTCGGGTTCGGCGATTAGTCACAGTAGTAGAC
>NZ_JBAQWU010000174.1:0-2111 GCF_049299075.1 Gordonia sp. (in: high G+C Gram-positive bacteria) | reverse complement strand
TCTCGAGTAGCGGCGATTTCGCCTGGCGGCTTGCAGGTGACCGGGTGAACATCGTTCACCGGCTGACGCCGGCAACCATCTCGGATTCGCGGCTGGTACAAGGGCTCGGCGAGCTCGTCGAGGCGCGCGTGCTAAGCGGGCAGGGTGGCTTCGAGGCCGCCGCCGTCGCCGTGGTCAGCTCCGTGGCGGCCGACCCCGCAGCCGCGTGGTTCGCGTTCTACGCGAACTCGCTCGCAGAGCTCAGTGACGGCAGATCTGCGTTCGCACCGATCCATGCTCGAGCGCTCGATCTGCTCGCCGGGGACGAGGTACTGGAAGTGGGCTGCTGTTTCGGGTTCTTCGCAGTGCGGTGCGCGCAGTCGGGACACCGCGTCCACGCGTGCGACCTGACCGCGGGCGCGGTCTCGCTCCTCGACCAGGTGGCGCCGCGATTGGGCGTCGAGGTCCAGGCGGTTTGCGGCGATGCCCGCGTCCTGCCGTTCGGTGACGGCGCCGTCGACACGGTCACCCTGATCCATCTGCTCGAACACCTCGACGCCGACGACGTCGAGGCCACGCTCACTGAGGCCTTCCGGGTCGCGCGGCGGCGCGTCGTCGTCGCAGTCCCCTTCGAGGACGAGCCGACCGAGCACTACGGGCACCTGCAGCGCTTGAGTGAGGACGACCTGCACCGTTGGGCCGCGCTCGTCCCGCAGGCTCGGTCCGAGATCTTCACCGACCACGGCGGCTGGTTGATCCTCGACCGGTGAGGTGGTGCGTCCGGTCGTTTCGTCCCTTCGACGGTCTTATTGCGTTTGTCAAGGAGTGTCCGACGGGGTTGCTCATCTTGTTGGGCGTGCGCGGGGTCCGGGGGCGGGGGCTGATCGTGGGCATGCCGGGGGGCCCCTGGGCCGGAGGGCTTGTGGCCGAGGGGGTGTGCTCGGGGGTTCAGGCTGCGGTCGGGGTGGCCTCGTTGCCGGTGTCGGCATCTGCTGATGCGGCGGTAGCGGTGGCGGTGGCGGTGGCGGTGAGGAAGCGGTAGATGTCGCGGGCGACGTATCGCTGGATGAGCCGCATGATCGCGGCCTTCTTGGTGCCGGCGGCGGCGCGTTTGGCGGCGTAGGCCTTGGTGCGTTCGGAGTGCAGCAGCCGGGTGCGGGCGATGATCCACATCGCCCGGTTCAGGTCCCGGTCCCCGAACGGGTTCATCCGGTGATAGCGGCCGTCGGTCTTGCCTGATCCGGTCTGGATCGGGGCGACCCCGGCGTGCATGGCCCATCGTGCTTCGTCGCGGAACCGTCCATGGTGGGACCACGATACGAGGATTTCCGCGGCGCTGACCGGTCCGACTCCGAGCACGTTCAGCAGCTCGGGCATGGTCTTTTTGACCAGCCGCCGCAGGTGCTTTTCGTTGACTTTGAGTTCGGTGCGGGTCGCGATCGCCTTGACTGCGAGCGTGACCGCGGTCTGCCGGATCTCGGCGAGCGCCGGGGTGTCCGAACGCCGTGGCCGCCATCGGGCGATCTGCTCGGTCCGCTGCCATCCCAGTCCTTGGCGAGTGTCGATACCGAGGTCGAAACGCCTGGTCAGGTCGAGTAGTCGTTGCCGGTCAGCTGTCATTTCCTTGCTCAACGCGTGACGGCGAGCCAACACGACGGCCAGTGCGTCGCGGTCACCGCTCGCGCGTGGGGCGATCAGCCGGTCACACGGCAACCCGAGAACCGAGCGTGCTGCGGCCTCGGCGTCGAACACATCGGCCTTCCCGCCGCGGCGTTTAACCGGTGCCCGTGTCTCGGCGACGTCGATCCCGGCCTGCGCCAGTGCCACGCTCAGGCGCTTGCCGTAACACCCTGATCCCTCGATCGCCACCAGCACCCGGCCGGTGCTCTTGCGGCCGATCCAGGAGATCGCCCGGCCCAGCCCTGCCTCGTTGGTCGCGAACTTCTCCGGCTCGGTAAGTACCGCACCGGTGCGGGTCTGCACGATCACAAACATGTGCTGCGCGGCGTGGGTATCGACACCCACGACGTAGTCATAGCGTTCTGCCACAATGGTCATAGCGGTCCTCCTCGGGCCGTCATCGGAAATAACGGGCGGCCGGCCCGAGTGCTGCCACTGGCATATCTCTAACG
>NZ_JBAQWU010000173.1:0-1849 GCF_049299075.1 Gordonia sp. (in: high G+C Gram-positive bacteria) | reverse complement strand
ACGTTGCTGTACACGTTCTGCACATCGTCGGAGTCTTCCAGCGCGTCGATCAGCTTCATCACCTTGCGGGCACCCTCGGCGTCCACCGGAACCTCGACGGAGGCGCGGAAATCCGGCTCGGCCGAGTCGTAGTCGATCCCGGCTTCCTGCAATGCGGTGCGCACGGCCACCAGATCGGTCGGCTCGCAAACTACTTCGAAGACTTCGCCAAGGTCATTGACCTCTTCGGCGCCGGCGTCGAGCACCGCCATCAGCACATCGTCCTCGGTCTGCTCGCCCTTTTCCAGCGTCACGACGCCGCGGCGAGTGAACAAGTAGGACACCGACCCCGGATCGGCCATGTTGCCGCCGTTGCGGGTCATCGCGACCCGAACTTCGCCGGCCGCACGGTTGCGATTGTCAGTAAGGCATTCGATCAGAAGGGCGACACCATTGGGCCCGTAGCCCTCGTAGGTGATGTTCTGCCAGTCGGCGCCGCCAGCTTCTTCGCCGCCGCCGCGTTTGCGGGCCCGCTCGATGTTGTCGTTCGGGACCGAGGTCTTCTTGGCCTTCTGGATCGCGTCGTACAACGTCGGGTTACCGGCCGGGTCGCCGCCACCGGTGCGGGCCGCAACCTCGATGTTCTTGACCAGCTTGGCGAACATCTTGCCGCGCTTGGCATCGATGACGGCCTTCTTGTGTTTGGTGGTGGCCCATTTGGAGTGTCCACTCATGAGGCTCTCCCTTCCCTCGTCCGCCGACCCGTGACGATGTCGACGAAGTACTGATGAACCCGGAGATCGCCGGTGACCTCGGGATGAAATGACGTGGCGAGCACGTCGTCGTGACGAACAGCGACAATACGCCCCGCGGCCGGGCCCTCCGGCATAGTGGCGAGGACTTGTACGTCCGGACCCACCGACTCGACCCAGGGGGCGCGGATAAAGACTGCGCGTAACGGGTCGTCGTCGTCGGCTACCCCGGTGAACTCCAAGTCCGCTTCGAACGACTCCACCTGCCGCCCGAAAGCGTTGCGGCGCACCGTGATGTCGAGCGCATCGAGGTGCGTCGCATCCGGGCGGGTGTCCAGAATCTGAGAGGCCAACAGAATCATGCCCGCACATGAGCCGTAGGCGGGTAGGCCGTCGCGGATCGCGGTGCGCACCGGCTCGTACATCTCGAAGACGTCGAGCAGTTTGCTCATCGTGGTCGACTCGCCGCCAGGCAGCACCAGTCCGTCGACCGCATGCAACTCCCTTTCCCGGCGCACCGGGACGGCGCGGACGCCGCAGGCACTCAACGCATCGAGATGCTCGCGTACATCGCCCTGTAGGGCGAGGACGCCGATGGTTGCGCTCACTTCGCGGACTTCATGATCGATATCTGATCAGCCGGCACGTTGGTCCGGGTCAAACCCTCCTGGGTGACGGCGGCGACCATGCGACCCTCCCGGTCGAAGATCCGGCCCTGCGTCAGTGCCCGGCCGCCGCCCGCCGACGGCGAGGTCTGATCGTAAAGGAGCCACTCGTCGGTGCGGAAGGGACGCAGGAACCACATGGCGTGATCGAGCGAGGCGGTCTGCGCCCGCACGCCGGGGTGCGCAACTTTCGACGACCCCAGCAGCGTCATATCGCTCATGTAGGCGAGCGTGCACACGTGCAGCAATTGATCGTCGGGCAGCGGCTCCCGGTAGCGGAACCAGACGCGCTGCTGCGCGGCGAATGCGCCGTGGGTCACCAGTTGATCGCGCGGAACGATCCGGATATCGAAGTTCTCCCACTCCTTGAACAGGGAAAGCTCCGACTCCGGAACGCCCGCCATCTGGTCGGGGATGCTCGCGGGGTCGAGTGCCTGCGGCATCTGATCCTGG
>NZ_JBAQWU010000172.1:0-2059 GCF_049299075.1 Gordonia sp. (in: high G+C Gram-positive bacteria) | reverse complement strand
GCGTTATGCAAGCGCGCATCGGTGCTCCGGCTGGCCAGGGCGTCGCGCGCGGCATCGAAGGCGGCCGCCTCGCTGTCGCGACCGTTGCGCAGGGCGCGGGCCAGGGTGGCGACCTCGTCGAACTTCTCGGCGGCGAATGCCAACCAGCCGCGCAGGGCTGGATCCAGATCGGCTTCCGGTGCCAGCGTGTACGGAACGTGCAGCGTGGAGCACGACGTGCCGACGGCTAGTTCGCCGACATACCCGCGCAGATCGGTCAGGGTCGCCAGTGCCGCATCCAGATCGGTGCGCCAGATGTTGTGACCGTCGACGATGCCGGCGACGACGAGCTTGTTGCCCAACCCGGCGGTCTTCACGGTGTCGACCGAGCCGGCAACAAGGTCGACGCCGACGCCCTCGATACCGGTGCGGCCCAGGGCGGCCAGTGACTCACGGGCATCGCCGAAGTAGGTCTGCACCAGTAGCTTCGGTCGGTCGGCGACGGCGGACAGGTGGGCGTAGACGCGCTCGGCCAGGTCGGCGAAGCTGTCATCGGAGCCTGTCACCAGGATCGGCTCGTCGAGCTGCACCCATGACGCGCCGGCCGCGGCGAGCTGAGCGAGCAGGTTCGCATAAAGGGGCAGCAGATCGTCGATCCGGTCCAGGGGATCGACTCCGGCCAGCCCCTTGGACAGGCCGAGGAAAGTGATCGGGCCGATGACCACCGGGCGAGCGGGAAGACCTTCAGCGGTGGCCTCGGCCAGCTCGGCGAGCACCTTCTCCGGATCCAGCGAGAACTCGGTGTCCGCGCTGATCTCCGGCACCAGGTAGTGGTAGTTGGTGTCGAACCACTTGGTCATCTCCAGCGGCAGCACGCCGTCGGTGCCGCGCGCGGCCGCAAAGTAGCGATCCAGCCGATCGGCGATCCCGGCGACCCGCGGCGGCAACGCGCCCAGCAGGACGGCGGTGTCGAGCATCTGGTCGTAGTACGAGAAAGTGCCGGTCGTGATCGCGTCGAAACCGGCGGCAGCCAACTGTTGGCGCTGGGTGCGACGCAGCTGCGCGGCGACCGACTCCAACTCGGCGGTGTCCGCCCGACCTGCCCAGTAGGCCTCGACGGCGTGCTTGAGTTCGCGGTTGGCACCGATGCGTGCGGTGCCGGGAACGGTGGTGGTGAAACCCATGTCTTCGTGTTCTCCTGTGATGAAACTCAGGACGAACGCCCTATCCGCGATAAAGATCGAAGAGCCCACAAAAGAACCTACTTCGACTCCGCCCGGAATCCGCGAGGCGATCGTCACCGGGTGCGGCGCACCCGGTACAAGAGGCAGGTCTTCGGGCTTACCAGCACGCGCCGGAGCCTCTCAGAGATGAGAAGGCTTCGCGCTCCTACTGGCCGTCGCTTCCCAGACGTGCTGCGTCCAGTGCATGGTGACGGCGGTCGTTCCGGTATACCGCTGCGGGTCAGCTCCGGATTCTCACCGGATTCCCTCTCGCGAACTCCCGTGTCAGACAGCGGGACTCGCTCGGTGTCCGCGCGGTCACAGGGGCTCCTGGGCGACGGCGCAACGGACAGAACCTTTTGCGCCTTCGACTCTAGTCGCGGCGTAGAGTAGATGTCATCATGACGTCGCGGGGTGATTCTAATTCCGGTGACCGGATTGCCCCGGTCGCTGGAATCATCCTGGTCGCGCGCGGGGATGAACGCGGCGAAGCCGCCGACGAACCGCAGTTCGAACGATTGCAGGTTTTGCTCGCCAGCTTCGGGGCAGGCGGCTGCCTGGACTTGTATGTGGCGCTCGGCAGTCGGGTGGTGGCCGCGCCGACCGACTCGTCGACGACGTTCTTCCTTCCCGGCTGGTACAACGCGCTCGACGCCGCGGTGCGGGCCGCACTGTCCAGCGGGGCCGACCTTCCCGGGATCGGCGGGGTGCTGCTGCAGACTGTCGACAGCGCCGATGTCGGCGACGTTGGCGTCCGGCGCATTCTGGCGGCTGCGCGGGGCCGCCGCGATGTGGTGGTTCGCGCCGTCGCCCACGGACACTGGACGCAGCCGGTGTACGTCGGAGCGGATCTGATC
>NZ_JBAQWU010000171.1:0-1857 GCF_049299075.1 Gordonia sp. (in: high G+C Gram-positive bacteria) | reverse complement strand
GGCGAACACCGGCATTCGGTGCTGCGGGTCCAGCCGGTCGCGGGTGGCGGCCAACTGCTGCGGCCAACCGATCACTCGTCCGGCACCCACCCCGACCAGCGCGACCGGTCCGGCCGCGCGGTGCAGTTCGGTCAGCAGTGCGTCTTCTTCGCAGCCTGCCGCAACCGACAGGTCCAGGGCCAGCACCCGGGCCACTTCACCAGGTTCGGCTGGCGCGACCAGATCCTGCAGGCGCGCGACCAGCTCCGCGGGCTCGGCCCCGACCGTCCCCACCACCAGGATCCCCGGCCGGTCCATCACCGCGACCCCCACTCCGGCACTCCGGCCAGCGCACCACGTTCCAGCTCGTCACGATCGGTGAGACAACCGGCGGCCCGCACCGCCAGATTCCGGCGCCTGCGACCCGCCCGAACCTCGGCTATCGCCGGTCCGTGCGCCCGAATCGGCTCGACCAGCGCCCCGAAACCACTGCTGGCGCGCAGTGCCCGGGTGAGGGCACCAGCAGCGAGGGACGGGTGCTCCGCCCGCACCGCGAGGGCGCAGCGGAGACCGGCCGTACCGAGCGAGACCAGCGCGGTGGCGCGTCGTCGTCGTTCGGCCTTCTCTGCGACGTCGGCAAAGGCGGCGGCAATCGGCGGCACCGCGATGTCCGCCCGCAGCCAGCGGTCCAGATCGGCCAGTAACTCCTCGCTGATCGTCGCGCGGGCCAGCAGCCCGGATACCGGGTGGACCGGCAACGCCAGTTCCCCGGACGCTCGCGCAGCCAGTTCGGCGGACGCCTGCCGCCAGTGCGCCTGATCGGGTCCGCGCAGATCGGCTTTACCCGCGACGACCACCACTGGCACCGCCAGGTGGGTCAGAAAACGGCGGTCGCAGTCGCGTACCCCGGCCCCCAGTACATGCACCACCAGATCCGCGTCGGACGAATGGTCGGAGCGGGCCGCAGCGATTCCAAACCAGTCGGTCAGTGCTGCGGCGACGGTGTCCCGGCCGGTTCCCCGATGCCCGGTCACCGCGGACCGAAGCCGACGCACCGACGGCGCGCCGGAAGGCGAAAATGTGTCCCCCATCTGCCAACCTCCCCCAAGGTCGAACCCCGAGTCGGGGCTGGGTGAAACGGTACGCTCGGCCACCTGATTCCACCGTCGAATACCGCCAACGGGCCCACATGCGGGACGATGGTCAAATGAGTACCGACGCCACCGCCGGTCCGCCGACGGATACCGACCGCTCGCGCCTCTATCCGCGCGTCACGAGTTTCCGCTTTCGACGCGGCGCCCTGACTCCCGGCCAGCAGCGCAATTGGGAACAGTTGTGGCCGACGCTAGGCCGCGATTTGCAGGTCGGGCCGGGCGCCGCCACCGAGCCGCCGCTGCACGCCGATACCTGGTTCGGTCGCGCGGCCCCGCTGATCATCGAGGTCGGCAGCGGCACCGGGATCTCGACTGCCGCGATGGCCGCCGCGGAGCCGGGCCACGATGTCGTGGCCGTCGAGGTGTATCAGCCGGGTCTGGCGCAACTGATCGGGCTCGTCGACCGCGGCGGCCTGACTAACATCCGGATGATTCGCGGCGATGCGACCGTCGTATTCACCGAATTGGTCGAGCCGAACAGCCTCGCCGGAGTGCGCGTCTTCTTCCCCGATCCGTGGCCCAAATCCCGCCACCACAAACGGCGCTTTCTGCAGTCCGGCACCATCGCATTAATTGCCGACCGCCTCCAGCCCGGCGGCATCCTGCACATCGCCACCGATCATGCCGACTATTCGGAGTGGATCGCTGAACTCCTGGCAACCCAGGACCCGAGCGGCCCACACGTGGTGCCGTGGACCCGGTCGGCGCAATACCCGGAACCGCC
>NZ_JBAQWU010000170.1:0-7208 GCF_049299075.1 Gordonia sp. (in: high G+C Gram-positive bacteria) | reverse complement strand
GAAGGCCCCGCGCCAGGCGGCTTCGGCGTCGCCGACGCTGCCGCCCACCACCTGGGTGGGCAGACCGCGGACCGGGCGGCCGCGCAGATCGAGCAGCCCGGTCTGCCGCGCCAAGGCCTCCCCGTCTTTAACCACGCGCACCACGTAGCGGGCACCCTTGCGCAGGCCGGAGGACTTGAGCAAATGCACGTCGGAGGGGTAGCCGAACAGGTCGTGGATCTCCGAGCGCAGTCGACGAGCGACGTTGCCGTGGTCCACCTCGGCTTCAACCACGACACGACCGGACACAATCTGCAGCCCCCCGGCGAATCGGAGCAGCGCGGCAACCTCTGCCTTTCGGCTGCTCAACTGCGGAACCGATAGCCGACTCAGCTCATCCTTGACCGCTCCAGTCATTGCCATAACGGCACTTCCTCCCCTTTGCGGCACCCTACGCCGACACCCGTGAACATTACCGTGCGGTCAGGTTCGGTGGCTCAGCCCGGTCGGGTCTGCCCGCAGACAGCAGCTCGGCCAGCACCCGCGCCGACTTCACTGGATCGTGCACCTGCTGATCGGCAAGGGCCAGATCGACGCTGTGCAAGCGGGCCCCGAACGAGGCGGCCGCACGTTCGAGATACTCCCGTTCCCGGCCGGCAGGCACCGAGGCGGCGTCGACGACGACATCGTCGATCGGGAGCCAATCGGCGTGGGCCCCGAGCACGTGCAGATGTCGTTCAACGGAAAACCCGGTCGTCTCCCCCGGTTCGGCGGCCAGATTGACGAACAGAACCTTACGCGCGGCGGTCGTGCGCAGCGCGGCCAGTTGCTCGGGCACCAGCATGTGCGGAATGACGCTGGAGAACCAGGAGCCGGGGCCGATCGTCACCAGGTCGGCGCGGCCGATCTCGGCCAGCACTTCCGGACAGGCCGACGGTGCGGCCGGGGCGATCCGGACGCGACGCACGACGCCCGGGGTGGTCGCGACGGCGACCTGCCCGCGGATCACCCGACTGATCCGCGCATCGTCTTCCAGTCCGGATACATCGGCTTCGATGACGAGCGGCTCGCTGGTCATCGGCAGCACGCGGCCGTCAATGCCGAAAAGCTCGCCCAACCAGTCGAGGGCTTGGACGATGTCGCCGGTGAATTCGTCGACGCCCGAGAGCAACAGGTTGCCCACCGGATGTCCGGCCAGCGCGCCGGTGCCACCGAACCGATGCTGCAGGATGGCCGCCCAACGTTCCCGGCGGCGAGCGGTGCCGGGATCGGTCTCAGCCAGTGCGGCCGGCGCTGCGAGCAGCGCGGCCAATGCCATCCGCAGATCGCCGGGTGGCACCCGGCCCAGTTCGCGGCGCAGGCGGCCCGAGGAGCCGCCGTCGTCGGCGACGGTCACCACGGCGGTGACGTTGCCGGTGAGATAGCGAAGTGCGGTCAGCGTGTTGTACAGCCCGTGACCGCCGCCCAGTGCGACGGCGCGGATGGGCTCGCGGCCGGTCATTCGCGGCCCAGATCCCGGTGGGTGGCTTCGACGCTATAGCGCGGCCCGCCGTCGGAGTCAGTCTCGGCACTCAGTCGGCGCGTGAGTTCTTCAGTCATGGCGACGCTGCGGTGTTTGCCGCCGGTGCAGCCAATCCCGATGGTGACGTAACTCTTCCCCTCGCGCAGGTAGCCGCGTCCGATCAGATCGACCAGTCCGACGTAACGATCGGCGAACTCGCTGGCATCGGGTTGGCCCAGCACGTAGTCGCGCACGTCCGCGTCGCGGCCGTTGTGCTCGCGAAGTTCGGGAACCCAATACGGATTGGGTAAGAACCGGACGTCGGCCACCAGGTCGCAGTCCATCGGCAGCCCATACTTGAAGCCGAAGGACTGCACCGAGATGGTCAGGCCGGGGCCGGCCGCCGAGGGAAACGCTTTCGCTACCATGCTGCGCAACCGGGTTGAGCTGAGCGCCGAGGTGTCGATCACCGTGTCGGACTCGGCTTTGACCGCGGCAAGCATTCGCCGCTCGGCCTCAATCCCGTCCGACAGCGTGCCGGTGCCCTGCAGTGGATGGCGGCGACGGACGTGCTCGAAGCGGCGGATGAGAACGTCGTCGGAGGCGTCGACGAAGAGCAGCAAGGTGTCCGCGCCGCCCGCCACCAGCTTTCCGCGTAGCCGGGCCAGATCGGCGGCGAACTCCGCATCGCTGGCGCGCACCACCATGGCGATCTTCTGGGCGCCCACCTCACTGGTGCGGACTCCGTCGATCACCTGGGCGATCACCGAGACAGGCACGTTGTCGGCGACATACCAGCCGTCGTCCTCGAGGACGTTCGCGACGGAGGTGCGCCCGGCACCGGACATCCCGGTGACGAACAGGACCGTGCTGGTCGTGCCCTCGGATTCGGTCACTATGCAGTCCTTTCCGGAGTGTCGCCGGGTTCTGGGGTTTCACGAAGCGCCTCGTGGACGGTTCGCGCGGTGGTTTTGCCGATGCCTGGCACCTCGGCGATTTGGTCGATCGTCGCATCTTTGAGGCGGGCGACCGACCCGAAATGGGTCACGAGCGCCGTTCGCCTGGTGGCGCCGAGCCCGGCGATGCCGTCCAGGGCCGAGGCGGTCATGCGTTTGCTGCGCTTGGACCGGTGGAAACCGATGGCGAAGCGGTGCGCCTCGTCGCGGACCCGCTGCAGCAGGAACAGCGCTTCGGAATTGCGCGGCAGGATCACCGGATCGTCGTCGCCGGGGACCCAGACCTCCTCCAGCCGCTTGGCCAGCCCGATGACGGTCACGTCGGTGACACCGAGTTCGTCGAGCACCGCGGCCGCGGCGTGGACCTGTGGCTGGCCGCCGTCGACGACGAAGAGGTTGGGCGGATAGGCGAACTTGCGGGGCCGTCCGGTGGCCGGGTCGAGCGCGGCCTCTGGGGCCAGGTCTCCCCCGTTGCCCTCGGCGTCATCGGTGACGGTCGGGCTTGCGGCAGGACGGTCTGCGCGGTGGCGCAAAAACCGGCGCCGAGTGACTTCGGCGATCGAAGCAACGTCGTCGGAGTGCCCGTCGCCGGCGGCCTCGCGGATCGCATAGTGCCGGTAGTCTGATTTGCGGGGCAGTCCGTCCTCGAAGACGACGAGCGAGGCGACAACATCGGTGCCCTGCACATGCGAGATGTCGATGCACTCGATGCGCAGCGGCGCATCGTCCATGCCGAGTGTCTCCTGCAACTCGGCCAGCGCGGCTGACCGGGTCGTCAGGTCACCGGCCCGTTTGAGCTTATGGCGGTTGAGCGCCTCGGCGGCATTGCGTTCGACAGTCTGTGCCAGCGTGCGTTTGTCGCCGCGCTGCGGGATGCGCAGCGAGACACGGCTCCCCCGCCGCTGCGAGAGCCAGTCAGCGAGCTCCACGTGATTGTCGGGCAGCTCGGGCACGAGGACCTCCCGCGGAATGCCCGAACTCATCTCCAGCTCATCGCCGTAGAACTGCAGGAGGAAGTCGCCGACTTGGTCACCGAGGGTCGCGTTCTCCTGAACCTCGACCACCCAGCCCCGTTCGCCGCGCACTCGTCCGTCACGGACATGGAAGATCGCCACGGAGGTTTCCAAGTCGTCGCCGACCATGGCGATGACGTCGGCGTCGGTACCGTCACCGAGAACCACGGCCTGCTTTTCCATGGCGCGGCGGAGTGCGGAGACGTCGTCGCGTAGCCGAGCAGCACGCTCGAAGTCCAATTCCGCTGCGGCCGTGGTCATTTCGCGCTCCAAACGGCGAATCAGCGAGTCTGTCTTGCCGGCGAGGAAGTCGCAGAAGTCCTCGGCGATCTCGCGGTGTGCGGCCGCGTCGACCCGCCCGACGCAGGGGGCGGCGCATTTGTCGATGTAGCCGAGCAAACATGGGCGCCCCATGGCGGCATTGCGCCGGAAGACACCCGTGGAGCAGGTGCGCACCGGGAAGACGCGCGTGAGCAGGTCCACTGTCTCCCGGATCGCCCAGGCATGGGCGTACGGGCCGAAATAGCGAATACCGGGCCGGCGCGCACCGCGGTAGACGAAGATCCGCGGATACTCCTCATTCATGGTGACGGCCAGCATCGGGTAGCTCTTGTCGTCGCGATACCGGACGTTGAAGCGCGGATCGAACTCCTTGATCCAGTTGTATTCGAGTTGCAGCGCTTCGACCTCGGTGCGCACTACCGTCCACTCCACTGCAATGGCCGTGGTGACCATCTGGCGGGTCCGGGGGTGCAATGAGGCCAGATCGGCGAAGTACGACGTCAGTCGGGAACGGAGATTCTTCGCCTTCCCGACATAGATGACCCGCCGGTGCGAGTCACGAAACTTGTACACGCCCGGATCGGTGGGAATGGTGCCCGGAGCCGGGCGGTAGGTCGTCGGATCGGCCACGCTGTCCAGGTTAGCTGTCGTGACCGACAGATTAGGACCTGCCGGTCACGACGCTGGTGCCGTAGACCTTCAGGGTGCGGTAGTCGACACGGTAGTGGGCGGCCGTCTGCTCCTCACCGGCCTCGCCGTCGTGCGCGACGCGGATGGGTTCGGCGGCGGTCAGTGAGAACTCGGGAATCTGCGCATCGATGAAGAGTCGAGAGTTTTTGATCCGGCCGGAAAGCAGCGAGGCGGTCAGGCGGAGCGTCTCAAAACGCTGCCCGGTCACCAGGTAGCGCACGTCGATGAGTCCGTCGTCAAGCCGGGTACGCCGGCCGGGGAAGAAGCCCGCCGTCCCGTACATGCCGTTGCCGACGAAGAAGAACAGTGTCTCGATCTCCTCATCGTTGACCTGCACCGTGACCGGCTGCGAGTGCCGCAGCACGTGGCGCGCCGCCCGGATCGCGGCGATCGGCTTGCTGACACTGTGGTTGTACCGGTCGCGGGCGACCACAAACTCCGGATAGGCACCGATGCTGGACGTGTTGAGGATTACCTGTGCGTCATTGAGCCAGAGGACATCAACGCGGGTAACGAGGCCCGCGCGGATCGCCTCGACCGTCCGGGCGACGCGTTGACTGCCGATGTCTTTGGCAAAGTGGTTAAAGGTGCCGCCAGGGAAGACCGCGAGCGGAATGTCGGCCTCTAGCGCGGCGGCGGCGACTGTCGACACGGTGCCGTCGCCACCGGCGACACCGAGTACCTCGGCCCGGCGGGCTGCATCCCGGGCGGTGGTGACGAGGTCGTCGACATCGGACAGGTCGACGATCTCGGCAGCAGGCAAGGACTGCTCGATCTCCGCTTGCACACGTTCACCAGTGCCGTCACCGGACCGCGGATTGACCAGGATCACCAGACCCTCGCCGTCGGGGCGCGGCGTCGCCGGAACCCGATGCGGTGCTGCGACAGTGATGGCATGGTCGTCGACCGGCCGCACGATCTGCGCCCCGGCCACCGCGATCCCGGCACCGAGGGCGAAGCCCGCCACGACGTCGAACGGATAGTGCGCACCGGTCACCACGCGCGAGAGGCCGACCATGCCGGCGAGCCCGGCGAGCAGATAGCCGGCCGGACGATTCTCGATGCCCACGCCGATGGCGAAGGCCGCGGCACTGGCGGAATGTCCGGACGGGAACGAACTCGACGTCGGCTGCCGGCGAAGCCGCCGCACAGTGATGCCCTCAGTGTCGGGCCGCTGCCGTGGATGGAGTCGCTTGCCCACCTGATTGGCTACCAGACTGGCCGCACCTAAGGTCACCACGCCGCGCACGGCGCCCCGCTCCAGCGACGAAACTCCGGTCAGACCGAGCCCGGCGGCGATCGCGAACCACAGCTTGCCCTGGTCGGCCGCCGCCGACAGCGGCTTCATGGTGCGGTCAAGCATCGGGCTCGGCGAGTTCGCGACCGCATCGAAGACCCGGAGATCGAGGTCAGACAGCCCTCCGGTCAGCGACTCGAGCGAGCTCTCGGCGGTCGGTACCGGGCGGCCAAGGCCGTCGTGTCGCACAGCGCGAAAGGAGCGGAAGAGAGCCATGCTCCGACCCTAGACGGCGCGCGCGTCGTCCGGCCGATACTTGGCCTGGAGTTCCCGGAAGCGGCGCATCGCCGCGACCGCATCCGCACCGTCGCGGGCTTGCACGGCCATCACCGGAATATGCTCATCGCTGTCGAAGAGTAGCCGCGCCCACTGCGCCTTCTCCGGGTAGCCCATACCGCGCACGGCCTCCCACTCATAGAAGCGTTCGGACATCAGATTCTGGACACCCACGCCCTCCGGACCCACCCGCAGTCGCGAACGGGTGAACAACAGCAGCGCACCGGAAATGACGAATCCGATGGTGATCAGCGCGAGCTTGTCGCCCCAGCCGATGTTCACGCCGGTGTAGGAGTAACTGAGCAGTAAACCGAAAGTGAGGTGGATCACGATCACGATCACGATTGCCCCAGCCACCAGTTTATTGATCTGCTTGGGCCGGTAGATAAGGTCCCATTTCGTTTCCGGCGAGGTCTCTCCGGCGGGCGTTGATCGATTCATCGTCCGGCGAGCTCTCGGAGGGTCAGCGCCGAAGCCAGGGCCGCCGACATCGCTTGTGCGCCTTTGTCTTCCGACGATCCTGGTAGACCGGATCGGTTGTGTGCCTGGGCTTCGTTGAGAGTGGTCAGCACTCCGTTGCCGACCGGCGTGGATTCGTCGAGTGAGATACGGGTGAGTCCAGCGGTGACGGCATCGCAGACGTACTCGAAGTGCGGGGTCTCCCCCTTGATCACTACCCCGAGCGCCACGACGGCGTCGTGGGTGCGGGCGAGGGCCTGCGCAATGACTGGGAGCTCAATCGCCCCGGCCACCCGAACCACGGTCGGCGCGGTGACGCCAGCCTTGGCTGCGGCGGCGACCGCACCGTCGAGCAGCGCCGTGCAGATGGTCTCGTGCCACTGGGAGGCGACGATGGCGACGTTCAAATCCGCCGCGTCCGCGAGGTGCAGACTGGGTTCGCCATGTCCGCTCACGCGCCAGCCTCCGTTTCGCTGATCAGATCGTCGTCGAGCCCGGTGAGTTCGTGACCCATCCGGTCGCGTTTCGTCCTCAAATAGCGCAGGTTCTCCTTGTTCGGACGGACCGGCATCGGCACACGGTCGATGATCGTGAGTCCGTAGCCGTCCAATCCGACGCGCTTGGCCGGGTTGTTAGTGAGTAGGCGCATCGAGCGCACGCCCAGGTCCACCAGAATCTGGGCGCCGATGCCGTAGTCGCGGGCATCGGCGGGCAGGCCCAGTTCCAGGTTGGCGTCGACGGTGTCGCTCCCGGCA
>NZ_JBAQWU010000169.1:0-1924 GCF_049299075.1 Gordonia sp. (in: high G+C Gram-positive bacteria) | reverse complement strand
CACGTGATCACCGCGCCCAGCTCCGACGACACGCGCCCGCTGATCAACGCACTCATCGGCTCCTACGACACCAGCGCCGAAAACTCGGTGCGCGGCTACATCGCGCAGCAGCTCGCAGCGGTCGGCGTGGTTGCCCTCACCCCCGAGCCAGGCAGCGTATTCGACGCCGCGAGCGCGCGCTGCGTGGCCACCGAACGTGTTCCCGGCCGCGAGCCTGGGACCATCATCCGGGTCGATCGCCCGGGCTGGCTGGCCCCGGCCGGGCCGATCCGACTGCCCGACGTCACTGTCGCCGCCCAGCCGGATCGGGGTTGAGCCGTGTCCGACCTCCTCGACGAGCGCCCCGAAGCCGATCTGGTGCAGGCTGCGGCTGCCGGCGACCAGCAAGCCTTCCGCGAGTTGGTGGGCCGGCACCGGAACAAACTGTGGGCCGTGTGCTTGCGCATTGCCGGGAACCGGCATGACGCCGAGGACGCCCTGCAGGAGGCGCTGGTCGCCGCGTGGCGCGGGCTGCGCACGTTCCGCGGCGACGCCCAGTTCTCGACATGGATGTACCGGATCGCCTCAAACGCCGCCATCGCCCAGTCCAAGAAGCGACCACTGGTGGTGGATCCGGACGACCGTGACCTGCCCGCGCCGGGCGACTTCGCCACTGACGTCGTGGTCTCCGACCGGATCGAGCAGGCCCTGGCCACCCTCCCGGAGGCTTTTCGAGTGACCTTTGTGCTGCGCGTCTACGGTGACCTGTCGTATCAGGAGATCGCCGACCACCTGAGCATTCCGGTGCAGACGGTGCGCAGCCGCCTCAACCGCGCCAAGAAGGCCCTCGCCGCCGAACTTGGCGAGCCCTGAGGTTTAGGATCGGTGCCCATGGGCATCCTCGTGGCGATCGAAGGTCTGGACGGCGCCGGTAAGAACACCATCGTCGGACACATTCGGACGCAGGCGCAGCGCCGCGGAATCCGCGTGGCAACGATGGCGTTCCCCGCCTACGGCCGGAATCTCACCGCCGACCTGGCCGCCGAAGCCCTGCACGGCCAGCACGGCGACCTGGCGCAGAGCGCCTACGCCATGGCCCTGCTGTTTGCACTGGACCGCCACGAATCCGCCGACGACCTGCGGAGGTCGCTACGCGAGAACGACATTCTCCTGTGCGACCGCTACGTCGCGTCGAACGCCGCCTACAGCGCAGCCCGGTTGTACCAGGGCCCCGACGGCGCCGTGGTGCAGTGGGTGCACGAGCTCGAGTTCGGCCGCCTCGGCCTCCCGTTGCCCGACCACCAACTCCTGCTGGGGGTGCCGCCGCAGATCGCCGCCGAGCGCGCCACCGCGCGCGCCGACGCCGATGCGAGGCGCGCCAAGGACGCGTACGAACGCGACACCGACCTCCAGTCTCGCGTCTACCGCGCCTACCTGGATCTGGCCGAGACGAACTGGGTCTCTCCCTGGACCGTCGCCGACGGTGACGCCGCGGTCACCGCCGTCCTCTCCCTCGTCGATCGCTAGTGATGCCCGTTTGACGTACCAGCTGCGTCAAACGAGCATCGTTGCAAGGGCAACTACCTCGCGCCTGTGGACGACGATGCGTCGTCCACAGGCTGCACCGACTCGCGCTTCCGCCCGCACACCGCGGTGGGCCATCATCAGCAGATGTCTACCCCGTCAGTACGTCCGCAACCCGCAATGCTGACCGGGCGCGCACGCACTGCGGCGAGAGAGAACCGGACTGCGGTACCGCAGAAGGTCGCCGAGAGCGCGGTGGCCGCACGGCTACTGACTCAGGACGGTGTCATCGCCCGGCGACAAGTCGAGGACGCCGGCCTCGGCGCGCACGTGGTTCAGAAGAAACTGCGCGGCAAGGACTGGGTGCCGATCCACCCGGGTGTGTACGTCAACCACTCCGGATCCCCGACCTGGCGGCAGC
>NZ_JBAQWU010000168.1:0-7453 GCF_049299075.1 Gordonia sp. (in: high G+C Gram-positive bacteria) | reverse complement strand
CTCGGCAACTGGGCCGTGGCCCAGACCAAGTTCGCGAAGGTCATGCCCCGCGACTACAAGAAAGTGCTTGACGCCATCGACGTCGCCGAGCGCACCGGACGAGATGTGAACGAAGCGATCATGGAGGCGGCTCGTGGCTGATCCGAGAGGTTTTCTCAAGCACACTGAACGGGAACTGCCGACCCGGCGTCCCGTCGAACTCCGACTTCTGGATTTCAAAGAGGTCTATAACAAGTTCGGCAGCGAAGCCTTGCAGACGCAGGCCAGTCGCTGCATGGACTGCGGTATTCCGTTCTGCCACAACGGATGTCCGCTGGGGAACCTGATTCCCGAGTGGAAC
The DNA here is from genome assembly GCF_049299075.1 of Gordonia sp. (in: high G+C Gram-positive bacteria). Taxonomy (GTDB): domain Bacteria; phylum Actinomycetota; class Actinomycetes; order Mycobacteriales; family Mycobacteriaceae; genus Gordonia. Next base: position 7,113 of record NZ_JBAQWU010000168.1, on the reverse strand, counting down.
GATCTGGTGTACCGGGGGCGGTGGGAGGACGGCATCGATCGTCTGCACGCCACCAACAACTTCCCGGAGTTCACCGGGCGGCTGTGCCCGGCGCCGTGCGAGGCGTCGTGCGTCCTGGGTATCAATCAACCGGCGGTGACCATCAAGCAGGTCGAGGTGGAACTGATCGAGAAGGCGTTCGCTGACGATTGCGGCGTGGCGCCGGTGCTGCCATCCGAGCTGACCGGCAAGACCGTAGCCGTGATCGGTTCAGGTCCGGCCGGTTTGGCCGCCGCCCAGCAGTTGACCCGCGCCGGACACGCGGTGACCGTCTTCGAGCGGGCCGACCGCATCGGTGGCCTGCTGCGCTATGGCATCCCCGAGTTCAAGATGGAAAAGCAGATCATCGACCGCCGGTTGGCGCAGATGGAGGCTGAGGGCACCGTCTTTCGCACCGGGGTGAATGTCGGTGTCGATCTCACCGTCGACGAGTTGCGCGCGCAGTTCGACGCCGTCGTGTTGGCCAACGGCTCGACGATCGGCCGCGATCTGCCGATCCCCGGCCGCGAGCTGAACGGCATCCACCAGGCGATGGAGTTCTTGCCGCAGGCCAACCGCGTCGCCGTCGGCGATGCGGTCCCCGGGCAGATCACCGCCGCGGGCAAGAAGGTCGTCATCATCGGTGGCGGCGACACCGGCGCCGACTGCCTCGGTACGTCGCTGCGCCAGGGCGCCGAGATTGTGCACCAGTTCGAGATCATGCCGCGGCCGCCGGCCGAACGGGCGGGCTCGACGCCGTGGCCGCTGTACCCACTGATGTACCGCGTCTCCTCAGCTCACGAGGAGGGCGGCGAGCGGGTCTTCAGCGTCAACACCGAAGCGTTCATCGGCGAGAACGGTCAGGTGACCGGGCTCAAGGCGCATGAGGTGGCCATGGTGAACGGTCGATTCGAGAAGGTCGAGGGCACCGACTTCGAGCTCGACTGTGATCTGGTCCTGCTCGCGATGGGCTTCGTCGGCCCGGAGCGTGAGGACTTGCTCGACAAGCTCGGTGCCGGCTACGACCCGCGCGGGAACATCGTGCGCGACGGCACATTCGCCGCCGCCGGTCTGCCCGGTGTCTTCGTCGCCGGTGACGCCGGGCGCGGCCAGTCGCTGATCGTGTGGGCTATCGCCGAGGGCCGCAGTGCCGCCGCCGCCGTCGACACCTACCTGACCGTGGGCACCGAGCTGCCCGCGCCGATCGTGCCCACCCAGGTGGCGCAGCGGTAGAGCGGAGTTCCCGACGACAGCGGTGCCCTCCCTGAGGGTGCCGCTGTCGTCGTTTCCGGGCCGACCGGGGAGGACTGAAGGCCGTGTACGGGTGTCGTCTTAACAGACGAATCTTCATCGAATTCGTGCAGCTCGAAGCACTACTGTGCCGATGACGCGCGCGTATCGTTGCTAAGCTCAGCGGGTTAACAAGTGCAATCAACGAGTGGAGAGTGCCATGCGCGGAATGACGACTCGTGGCCGTCATCGCGGGATACGAGCAGCGGCGATCCTTGGCGCCATCCTGACGAGCATCGTGGCGTTGGTGCTGCCATTGACGGCTGGACCCGCACATGCGAGCAATGTGCCGTACGTCGTCGTGATGGGTGACTCGTATACGGCGAATTTCCCGGATATCCTGTTTGATCCGAGCGGCTGCCAGAAGAGTGAGACGTCGTGGCCGAAGCAGTTGCAGCGTCGAACTGGCCGCCCGATGATCAACGTCTCCTGCAGCGGCACCGACCTGGCCGGTGGCAGCTACAACGCATTCGACCAGGCGCAACTCGCCCGCAAGCGCGGCGGCTTCAATCAGAACACCCGCGCGGTGCTGATCCAGCTCGGCTTCAACTCCTTCGGGGGCGGTCCGGGTCTGTTCGAGCGCACTTCAGGGACCTTCCCGACGTTGACCGGTGCGAACTATGCCCGTCAGATCAAGCCGCTCGTGACCTACATCCGCCACCAGGCGCCACGCGCCACCATCGCCTTTGTGGGCTATCCGCAGTTGTTTGCCCCCGGTGCGCAGCACATGTGCAACCGCGTTGCGGGCGTTCCAGTGCAGCAGCCGGACCGCACGGCGGCACCGACTTTCATGCGCAAACTCCAGGCCGCACAGCAGCAGGCGGCAAGCAGCCTCGGGGTCCGATTCATCAACTTGAATCAGGCCACCAACGGCCACGGTCTGTGCGGTGCGCAGCCGTGGGTCAACGGAACACTGTTCCCGCGCCCCGGACTCTACGAGCACTTCCTTTTCGCTCACCCCACCGTTGAGGGTGACGCCGTCGCAGCCCGTGTCATCGCGAACGCTAGCTGATCCGCCGAACCGAGCACCGGCGCATGCTGCTCGGGCCTGAACCCCTTGGAGGGAACCGTGAAGAAGACCATCCTCATCGCTGCCGCAAGTCTCGGCGCAGTCGGCGTGCTCGCTGGCTGTGGCAGTTCCGACTCCGTCGAGACTCCCTCGTCGTCGGTCAGCCCGTCGGTCTCGTCCGGTACGACCCCGTCGGCGCCGTCGTCGGCGCCGGCCACCGCATCGCAGTCGGTCCCCGACGAGGAGTCGGCGACGCCGGAGCCGGTCGTCACCCAGGAACCCGCACCGCAGCAGACGCAGCAGCAGCCTCAGCCGCAGGAGCCACAGCTGCCGCAGGGCGGCGGCGGCCGCCCCGGCTACTGACCGCGGTAGATGACCAGCCAGCTCCCGACGCCGATCGGCGGACGGGGGATCCGGCTACCGTCGCTCACCGGCATGCGCTGGTGGGCGGCGCTGGCCGTTTTCTTCCTGCACGTCGTCGTCTTTCTTCCGATCTATCCGTTCTACGGTAGCGAGGGCTACTGGCGCCTCGCCAAGGCCATCCCGATGCAGGTCGGTGCCGCCGGCGTGACGTTCTTCTTCGTCCTGTCGGGTTTCGTCATGTGGTGGACTCGGCGCCCCGACGACACCGAGGTGTCGTTCATGTGGCGGCGCCTCAAGAAGATCTATCCGACGCACATCGTCGCCGCGGTGGTCCTCATGCTGGTGATCCCGCTCCCATTCGGTCGTCTCGATACGTGGGTACCGTCGATCATGCTGATCCAGACATGGTGGCCGAACTGGACGTCGCTGGGCGGCCTGAACGTGCCAGCGTGGTCGCTGGTCTCCGAAATCCTCTTCTATCTGACCTTCCCGTTCCTGGCCCCGCTTATCGGACGCATTCGGGACCGCTGGGTGCCGTGGTCCTTTGCCGGGATCTTCGGGCTGATCGTCGCCATGCATACCGCCGTCTACCTGTGGGCGCCCGGCTACAAGGGTCTGGAAAACTTCTACGGCGCGCGCATTCCCGATCAGCTGCCGACCGTCACGCCGGAGTACGGCTACAACGCGTCAGCCGAATTCTTGTCTCGCGCCTACGTCGGCTACGCGGACCTCGGCTATTGGCTGAGCTACTATTTCCCGCTGATGCGGCTCCCGGAATTCTTTCTCGGAGTGCTGGCCTGCCGCCTGGTTCTGATGGGCTGGTGGCGAAACACGCGGATGATCTGGCCGCTGCTGGCCCTGGCCGTTGGCTTCGCCGCCACCTGGTTCGTTCCGGTCAATTACAAGATGTCCGTGCTGATCCTGCTGCCCACCGCAGCCGTCATCGCCACTGCGGCCCTGCGAGACGTCGAACAACGACGAGGTATCAACACGACCAGAACCATGGTCTGGCTCGGTGATGTTTCCTACGCCTTCTACCTGATCCAGTATCCGGCGATGGTGATCATCGTGAAGTTCGTGATGTACGGCCGCGCCGGAGGTCTCGGGCTCTGGTTGCTCGCCGTGCTGGAGGCCTTCATCCTCTCGCTGGTCGCCGCAGCGCTGATCTACCATTTCGTGGACAAGCCGATTACCAGTCGAAAGCCTACCCGGAAAAGTACGCCGAGCCCGAGGAGTCCTCAGCCCGCCGCGCGCGAAGCTGTTTAACGCTGCGCGCGGATAGCGGCTTCCAAGGCGGTGGCCATGGCTGCCTGGCCGCGCTCGTTCGGATGGTTGCCAGGTACACCCGTGCGGCGGCCGGTGTCCGGATCGAAAGCTGGCTCGACCCACCGCGCATCGGCGCCAGCACATGCGTCGTGTCCGTCCGATAGCCCGGACATGTCGACGAATGTTCCATCGACGCTGGCGACGGCCGCTTCCAGCTTCTCATTCAGCAGTGCCTGCATGGAACGAGCGAACGGGATGTCACCGTCGGCGAAGGCCAAGGCCGGCCGGCAATCACCAGACTTGGGGACCAGCCACGGATAGCCGACCGCATAGATCTGGGCGTTCGGGGCCGCGGCGGCGATCTGCTCGAATGCGGCCGTCAAATTGGGGCCGGTCTCATCGGTCAGGATGGCCTTGAGCTCGTCGCCGTACTGGTCCTTGCACGGGGAGCCGGTGGGATGGACCCCGCCGAGATCGGCGCACTTGCTGACCAGTAACCCGAAGAACGCTTCGTCGTTCGCCCCGAGAATGACGCTGACGACGTCGGTCTTCTCGCTCAGGGCATCTACTTGCGGCTCCACCTCGTCGTTCTGGGCGACGGTCAGGTTCTCGGTGGTGGCGCTGGTGCAGCTAACGTCGGTGAGCTTCCACTTCATCCGCTTGGCTACTTGCGCGCCCGGGTTCGAGGCCGTTCGCTGGCAGCGGACTGGGGCATCGGGGGCGAGATCGCGCCCGCCGGTGCCCGCCGCATAGGAGTCGCCCATGTTGACGTAGGTGGCGCCGGGCCGGAGCTGCCTCGGTAGCGGTGCGGTGGTACTGGGTGGAGCCGTGGTCGAGGCCAGGGTTCCGGGATGAGCTTCACCGTCGACGGTCCTCGTGTCCCGGAGTGCGAAGAAAGTGGCCACGGCGGCGAGGAGAACCACGACTACGACGGCCAGCATGACGTTCCGCAGAATGCTTCGGCGGCGCGGATCGGGGGTCACTGGGGCATCGCCGGGTCGACGGCACGCGCAACCTCGGCTACCCGGTTACAGGCGGCCTGCCGGGCGCGCTCATCGAAACCGCCACCGGCCGGCCGGAGCTGGACGGCGATTTCAAAGGTGTACCGCGGAGACGTATTGGACACGTAGCCGTACTTACAGCGGGTGATGCGGTCGGTGGCCTCGTAGCGCCGCCATTCCGGCAAATCGTCGAAGGCGGGAGTCCCGCGGTTGTATTGGTCGATCATCCAGTCGGCGGTCGGCGAACCGACCACGTACCCACCCAACAGGACGGTGGGGGCATTGCCGGTGAACGTGCCCTCGCAGAGAAGGGCCTCGGCGTGCGGGACAGGTTGGAGGCCGGTGTTCATGCCGCCGGCGGTCAATAGATTCGGCGGTAGCTTGCACGGGTCAAGGGCATTGCGTTGGGCGTCGAGAATGTTGTACTGCTGGCGCGGGGGGCTGCTTTCGGCAGGAGCTGTGGATTCCCGCTCGCCGGGGGTGCTACCGCTGCCGGCACCCGTCGCGGAGGCGTTGTCGGGGTCGCTGCCGGAGCCACCCGTGACGGCGTAGGTGACGCCGCCGGCAATGACGAGCACCACGGCTGCCGCGGCCGCCGTGATGAGGCCGATGTTCCTCCGTTTACCCGGCGGTGGTGCCTGCGCCTGGCGGCGGCCTGCCGGTGGCGGAGAGGAATGGGGCGCTGCGATGGTTGGCGGTGCATTCGGTGGGATCGGCGGCTGTCCGACTGGCGGCCGAACGCCGGATGCGGGGATCGGCTGGGACGGTCCGGAGTGCGGACCCGACGGCCCGAGGCCCGAACGCGTTCCCGGTGCCGACGGTGCAGCCTGCGGTGGCGCGGTGGCGTGCGAATTGGAGACGTCGGCGATCTGGGTGTCTGGGTAAAGCGGCTTTGCGATCCGGCTGGTCACCGGAACGCGACCGTGCGGAGCCATGGCGGCGGCGGGTGTGTCAGTCCGCGAAGCTTCGTCTAGGGCGGCGATGAACTCGACGCAGGAGCCGTAGCGAGCGGCCGGATTGAGTGCCAGCGCCTTGCGGAAGACGTCGTCGACCGCGCGTGGCAGTCCTGGCCGGAGGGTGCTGATCGTCGGGCGTTCGTCGCGGATGTGCCGCATCATCACTGCGGTCGGGCTCGTCGCGGCGAACGGTTTGACACCAGTGAGCAGGTGGGCGGCTGTGCAGGCCAGGCTGTACTGGTCGGATCGGCCATCGGTGGCTTCGCCGGTCAAGTGCTCCGGCGAACTGTAGTCGACGGTGCCGATCACCATGCCGGTACTGCTGAGCGAGGTATCTCCGACGACCCGAGCGATACCGAAATCGGAGAGCAACGGATGCGGGGTTCCGGTGCTCATGTCGATCAGGATGTTCTCCGGCTTCACGTCGCGATGCTGGAGGTTCCGGGAATGAGCGAAGTCCAGGGCGCGGGCCACCGGCAGGCAGATCGCGATCACCTGGGACATCGGCAGGCCGCCGCCGCCAGTCGCCTTGAGTTCGGTGGCGGCGGTCGGACCGCTGATCAGCCGCATCGAGATCCACAGGCGGCCCGCGTCCGCACCGCAGTCATAAACGGGGACGATGTTGGCATGCTCGAGGCTGGCGGCCAACTGGCCTTCTCGCTCGAAGCGGGCGCGGAACACCGGATCGTTCGAATAGGCGGGCGCCAGAATCTTGATCGCATCCTCGCGGGGGAGTCGCGGATGCTTGGCCGCGTACACCTTGCCCATGCCGCCGTGGCCCACTTCGCGCAGGAGCCGGTACCCCGCAATGGTGTTGCCCGGGTTCTCCGACATCGACCCTCCCTGTGCACAGATGCCGCCGCACGCCAATGACCAGCGCTAGCGGTCTGAGTGTAGCGGGTGGACAACGGCGGGAAGTGCGGCGCGCCACAGTTGACACGCCGTCGTTCCGGACCGACGTAACGTCGTGGCCGACTGCGCCGACAAACTGACCGAGATCAGTTTCTCGACGATACAGGAGGGGTTGGCATGTCATCGGCAGTCGAGATGCGCAAACGCGAACGCGCCGGGATCGGGGCGGCTCGCGCACTATGGGGAAGGCTGCGGGCACCGCGGTCGCTCAAAGCCGAGCGGGAGCGTTTGGTGACCCGCGAGGAGATCGCGCTTCTTCGACGCGCCGCCTGACCCTTCGACAAGCTCAGGGAGCAAA
>NZ_JBAQWU010000167.1:0-2923 GCF_049299075.1 Gordonia sp. (in: high G+C Gram-positive bacteria) | reverse complement strand
CCGCGGCGCCGGCGCGGGTGGATCTGCGCACCGAACGCACCCAGTTCAACCGGTACTGGGAGTTCACGCTGCTGCCCGGGGGCACGTTGCTGACGCGGCCGCGGCACACGAAGGTGTGGCGGGTGGTCCCGCTGCCGTCGTGCTTGAAGGGGCAGCTGACCGCGATCTCGCTCGACGACGATGAGTTGGTCGGGATCGACCTGAACCGGTGGATCTACACGATGGATCCGGTGAATCAGTCGCCGCTGCTGTGGAATTGGACGTCCGGTTGGGGCGCGATGCTCTGGATGGGCTCGGGGCAGACGTTGCCCGCCGATACGGTGCGGCCGAACGGGTGGGCGCTGTCGGTGACCTCGCCGTGGGACAACCGGGAGTATCTGGACATCGCCGGCCGGGTGCATCCGAGCGGGAACGCCAAGATGACGATGATTCCGGCGCTGACCGGTGATGGCAGCCGCATCTATTACGCCGATCCGTGGCTGCCGAACGACCGCAGCTACGAGGTGGGCAGTCCGCTGGGTGGGCGTTTCCAGTCGGTGGCGCTCTCGGCGTCGGCGTCGACGATGTTCGTGACGAACCGCTACGGCGACATGTTCACGCGGACGTTCGATTTCGACTCGTCCGGCTCGGATTCGGTGTTCTTCCGGTACAGCTGGGATTCGCAGGACGGGAAGCCGTCGGCGGGGAGCTTGGCTCAGGAGATGGCCGACCGGTCCACCGCGGCCGTGCAGTTGCCGGCGCCGGATTGGAAGCAGCAGCCGAAGATTCCCGGCGAGATCACCTCGGTGCTCACCGTCGTCTCGCCCGGTCCGGGTGCGGAGAATCGAGAGTTGCGGGTGGAGGGCCGGCGCAACGGCAAGACCGGGTATTGGCACAAGAAGCTGCATGCGCAGCAGTGGCAGTTCACCGCGACCGGCACCGCGTTGCAGGGCGAGTTGCTGGAGAATTCGGCGGCTGATCGCTCGGCCGAGACGCTGGCGGCGCCGGCGCCGTGGAACTTGTCGGCGCCGTTGCCGTCGCGGGATGCGCTGGTCGACGGGCAGTTGTTGGTCGACATCGGGCTGCCGTACAGCGTCGTCGATCCCCGCATGCTCGATCAGGTGGGGCTGACGGCCGGTCCGTCCGGCTACCGGCTGTCGGTGCAGGGCTTCGATCCGGCGGTGACCACGAGGGAGGCGACGGTGACGACGCCTTCGGGCGCCACGATTCCCGTGCTGCTGCACACCGCCGACGGTATGCGGATGGCGCCGTCGGCGGCTGGGCTGACCGCGACGCCGCGGCACCTGATCGGCGCCGTCGAACTGCCCGATGAGGTGTGGGCTAAGCGGAAGAGCGATCCGGCGGTGAAGGGCTTTGTGAACGGCTGGATGCGGGGTAAGCAGATCGCCCCGATCACGCTCAGTGCTACCAAGAATGACCTGGTGGTCCGCTGATCGGCGGCCTGCGGCCGCTCATCTCCGCGGTGAGCGGCTGCGGGCATGAGCGGATCTGACTCTTCGCGATGTGTCGAATTTTGCGGAGGAACTTAACGCGAACCGTCGATGTGTTGAATGGTTTGACACGTGTGAGCGCACTGAATCGGTCAGGCGGGGTGCCGGTCGAGGTACTCGATGAGGGCGCGGCGGATGATCTCGGCAGGTCGCACGTCCTCGCTTGCGGCACGTGCGTCCAGGCGGGACTTGATCTCGGTGGGCAGTCGAACCGACGTTGTCGGGGTGCGGCGGATTGGCCGCGTAGTCGGCGGCCATCTCGGCGTACTCGGCGTCGCTCAGGCGGCGGCGGGTGGTCTGCTCCGGTCGACTACTCGTGACGGTGGTCGGCGGCGCCAGCGTACCCTGGCGATATGTCCGGATCGCGAGTGCGCGAGGCAGGGCGCCGTCGTCCCGTCCTGGCGCTCGTCATTGCGGTCCTGACGTCCGCGACGGCAGTGCTCGTGGCCATGGCTACCGAGCCAGAGGAGTCGGCGGCGTCGACTCCGGCGGACATGGTCGCCGAGCGGTTGGGTGCGGTCGAGGACTGGGCGGCTTCTCGGCAGGCCCGCGTCTCGCTGGCCTTCGTCGATCGGGCGACGGGGGAGCGCGTCGGTCTGCGCGCGGAGCAACAGGTACTGACCGCGTCGGTGGCCAAGCTCTTCATCGCCTCGCAGCTCGCGTTCCTGGATGTGACCGGCGAGCGGGCCGCGACCATCGAGGACGACGCGTTGCTGGACGCGATGCTCTCGGCGTCCGACGACGGTGCCGCGACTGTTCTGTGGGATGCGCTGGGTGGGCCGGATCTGGTCGGTGCGGTGGCCGGGCGCTACGGACTGAGCGGTACGGCGGCGCCGGTGGACGGGCTGTGGTGGCACACCAGCACCACCGCGTCCGACATCGCGCAGTTCTACAACCAGTTGCTCGACGAGCGCAGCGCTGTTGTGCTTCGGGCCCTGCCCGGTATCCGTTCCGAGCCCAACTGGGCCGACCGGATCCTCGGCTATCTCGGGCAGTGGACCGAAGTGGGCGCGGACGGCTACGACCAGAGTTTCGGTCTGCCTGCGGCGTTCGGGGCTGGCTCGGTCGGGGACGGCTCGGTCGGCTCGCTCGGGGCGCTCAAGCAGGGGTGGATGTGCTGCGTCGATGCGCAGTGGATTCACCTCACGACGGGCACCTTCGGTCCCGGCAGCCGGTACATCCTGGTGGTCCAGGCCACCGAGGATGTTCAGTACACCGACGGGACCGAGGAACTGCCGGACACGCCCCTGGAAATCGTGGCGGACGACGAGAGTGCCCGGCATGCGCGCGAGACGGTGAGCGGGGTCGTGGCGGCGTTGATTCCCGACGGGATGCTCGACGGCGACGGGTGGTCGTAAGGGGTGCTGATCTGCGGTCGGCTGGGGATGTCGGCTCGGCTTTCGACGGGGCAGACCCTTCGACAGGCTCAGGGG
>NZ_JBAQWU010000166.1:0-6555 GCF_049299075.1 Gordonia sp. (in: high G+C Gram-positive bacteria) | reverse complement strand
GTGTTGGCTCAGCGAGCAGGCTGCCCCCGAGGGGAGCGACGCGCAGGCGATGTGGGTGGTGGAGAACAAGGCTGGCGAGCAGCTGCGCATCACGCTCAACTCGATCGAGCACGATTCGTCGCATGAGCTCGGGGTGGATCCGGGTCTGGTCAAGGACGGCGTCGAGGCGCACCTGCAGGAGCTGCTAGCCGAGCACGTGACGACCCTGGGCGACGGGTACACGCTGATCCGCCGCGAATACATGACTGCCATCGGTCCGGTCGATCTGCTGTGCCGCGACGCCGATGGGCAGACGGTGGCCGTGGAGATCAAGCGTCGCGGTGAGATCGACGGCGTGGAGCAGCTGACCCGCTACTTAGAGCTACTTAACCGGGATTCGACTTTGTCTCCGGTGGCGGGAATTTTCGCGGCCCAGCAGATCAAGCCACAAGCCAAGACGCTGGCGATAGATCGCGGAATCCGTTGCGTGACACTGGATTACGACCGTCTGCGCGGCACCGAAAGCACCGAGTTCCGACTGTTCTGAGAACGGCCGGAACTCGGTGGGCGGGATCGAATATCGACTGAATTAGGCGCTGGCTCTGGTCGGACCAGCCGGCCGTTCGGTGTCCAGATCGTCAAGGAAATCGTCGTCTGCGTACTCGACGTCGAGGGCTTCGAGTACGTCTGTGGTCTCCATACCCGGCCGGAAGTCGGCTGGATTGAAGCGATCGCGGCCGACCAAGGTGCGGTTGAGCAGGTCGGCATCGTCGGTATGGGTGGTGACGATCAGGGCGCGCTCGTCGTCCGACAACTTCAGGGCTCCGGGCAATGCCGTGAGGTGCTCGCGGAGCGCCTCGAGATGGTCGAGGATCTGGGTGTGCGCGCCGTTGGCTGCCTGGGCGAGATCGCGCGATCGGGCCAGGCGGGCTGTGGCGACGTGGTGCGCAGCGCCGCGCAGACCGGACGCATCCTCCTCGGCCGCGGCGACGACGGTCTTCGCCCGCTCCTGCGCATCGGCGACGATTTGTGCGGCTTCCTGCTCGGCGTCTGCGGCGGCTTCCTCAGCGGCGCGGACCTTCGCTTCGGCCTCGGAGATGATCTTGTCGGCCTGTTGCTGAGCCAATTCGCTGGTACTGGCGGCAGCCGAGTGCGCGTCTGCCAGGGCGGCATCGGCGTCCTGCCGTGCCACCGACACCAACTCGGAGGCTTCATCGTGTGCCGTGGCACGAATGTCAGCGGCTTCCTCGGTGGCCAGTGAGAGCATGCGCGATAGCCGCTCACTCATGCCTGCGACGGTGCTGGGCGGCACGGACAGGGCGTCGATGTCGGCCTGCATGGCGGCCATCCGGGTACGGCTGCTGTCTAGATGGCCGAGCAATTCGTCTGCGTGGGCATGAGCAGAGTCGCGATCGGCAGCCATCATCGCCAGATCGGCTTCGAGCTGGCGAATGTGGTCGGTGACCTGATCGCGGTCGTAGCCGCGCATGACGATGGAGAAGGGGCTTTGGCGCTGACCGGGAGCTGACATGTGGGCAACACTAAGCCCGAGGCAACGCAAAGTTGCGCATCGTTACCGGCGTGTTGTACTGCAATTTGGTAACGGTGGGACTGATGTGACTGGACCTCGGCGCCCGGTTCTAGTGGCTCGCGGCCGGCTCAACGAGTTCGAGCAAGACGCCGCCGGCGTCTTTCGGATGAACGAAGTTAATGCGCGAATCAGCCGTCCCACGCTTCGGTGCGGGGTACAGCAGGCGGACGCCGTTTCGAGTCAGCACGTCGGTGACAGCGTCGATATCGGTGACCCGCACGGCGAGCTGCTGCAGACCGGGACCGTTGCGGTCGAGGAACTTGGCGATGGTCGACTCGTCGTTCAACGGTGCCAGCAATTGGATTGCGACAGCGCCCTGGCCGCCACGCGGGCCGACCATGGCTTCGCGAACTCCCTGCTCGGCGTTGACCTCCTCGTGCAGGTTCACAAAGCCCAGATTGGTGGCGTACCAGTCCAGCGCCGCGTCGAGATCGGGTACGGCGATGCCGACGTGGTCGATGCCGACGACAAGGCTGGCCACGTCGTGCAGGGGATCAGTGGCTTGGCTCACGGCTTCCGATGCGGAATTGCTCATGGCATCACGGTATCCTGGACCCCAAAGCCCCTCGTCTCTGAGGTCCGTCTCGCTCGCGCGGGATCGAACAGTTAACTCGTTTCAGGAGTGTTCTAGTTGTCCGAAAACACCAACGTCATCGTTGCGGGGGCACGCACCCCGTTCGGCCGCCTGATGGGCTCGCTGCAGGGTTTCTCTGCAGTTGATCTCGGTGCCATCGCCATCAAGGGTGCGCTCGAGCGGGCGCAGGTGCCGGCCTCGGAGGTCGATTACGTCATCATGGGGCAGGTGCTCACGGCCGGTGCCGGACAGATGCCTGCCCGCCAGGCATCAGTCAAGGCGGGTATCGGCTGGGACGTACCGGCGCTCTCGATCAACAAGATGTGCCTGTCGGGTATCGACGCCATCGCGTTGGCCGATCAGCTGATTCGCGCCGGTGAGTTCGACGTCGTCGTAGCTGGCGGCATGGAGTCGATGACGCAAGCTCCGCACCTGCTCCCCGGTAGCCGCGGCGGATTCAAATACGGTGACACCGTGCTTGTCGACCACACGGCCTTTGACGGACTGCATGATGCGTTCACCGATCAGCCTATGGGTGGACTGACCGAGCAGTACAACGACACCGACGGGTTCACCCGCGAGGAGCAGGACCAGATCGCCGCACGCAGCCACCAGCTGGCCGCACAGGCGCAGGCCGACGGTGCGTTCGCGGACGAGATCGTGCCGGTCGAGATTCCGCAGCGCAAGGGTGACCCGATCGTGTTCACCGCCGATGAGGGGGTGCGCGCCGGAACCACCGCCGAGTCACTGGCTGGTTTGCGCCCAGCCTTCCGCTCCGGCGGGACCATCACCGCGGGCAACGCCTCGCAGATCTCCGACGGTGCGTGCGCAGTGGTCGTGATGCGCAAATCGAAGGCCGAACAGCTGGGCGTGCAGTGGCTGTGCGAGATCGGTGCCCACGGTAACGTCGCCGGCCCGGACTCGTCCCTCCAGGAGCAGCCGGCCAATGCCATCCTCGCTGCGTGTCAGCGAGACGGCATCTCGCCCGCCGATCTGAAGGTCGTCGAACTCAATGAGGCCTTCGCCGTGGTCGGACTCGCCTCGACCCGCAAGCTCGGCATTGATCCGCAGATCGTCAACGTCAACGGTGGCGCCATCGCCGTCGGTCACCCGATCGGTGCGTCCGGTGCCCGCGTGGTGCTGCACACCGCGCTGGAGCTCAAGCGCCGCGGCGGCGGGGTCGGCGCGGCCGCGCTCTGCGGTGCCGGTGGCCAGGGTGACGCACTGATCGTCCGAGTCCCGGAGGCCTGATCACCATGACTACCACCAGTGCATCCCCCACGTGGACCGACCGCTGGTTCAACCTGTCCGAGCCGGCTCCGCGTTTCCGGCTGATCGCGCTCATCGAGGCGATGACCTGGCTGCTGCTGATCATCGGCATGATCCTCAAGCGGACCGCCGATATCGAGTCGGCGACCATGGTGCCGGGGATGCTGCACGGCATCGCCTTCATGGTCTACCTCGGTGTCACGATCTGGACGGCATCGGAACTCGGATGGGGCCGCAAGGTCACCGTGCTTGCCCTGCTCGCGTCGATTCCGCCGTTCTTCACGCTGATCTTCGAGTGGTGGGCCGAGCGCAAGGGCCATCTCTTCAGCCTCGCCGAGGGCGCCGCGGTACTCGCCGAGGACGTCGATTCCGGTAACCGGGAGACGATCACCCAATGACCGGGCCGCGGAATCGTCAGCAGAGCGCGGCCGGCCTTCAGGCGGCCGCTGCGATGTCCGGAGCGGTCGATCTGTCGGCCCTCGCGGCGAAGGCCGAGGCCGCGCGCCAGGCCCCGGTGGGCGGCAGTCGGGACGCAGATGGTGCCGGCGGTGCCAGTGGTGCGATCGTCGAGGTGACCGATGCGAGCTTCGAAGCGGTGGTTGCGCGTTCGCAGGAGCAGCTCGTCGTCGTCGAGCTGCATACGCCGCGGTCTCCGGAGAGTCTGGAGCTCTCGCCGGTGTTGGCCGGGCTCGCCGAGCGTGCCGGTGGCCGGTGGCTGCTGGCACGGGTCAACGTCGACACCAGCCCAGGCATTGCCCAGGCATTCGGGGTGCAGTCGGTGCCGATGGTGGTCGCTCTCGCCGGTGGCCAGCCGGTTGCGGCCTTCAACGGTCCGCAGCCGCAGGCACAGATCCAAGGCTGGCTCGACGATATCTTCGCCCAGGTCGGCGATATGTTCGGCGACGCTGGCCCAGCACCCGAGCAGCCGGAGGACCCGCGGATGCTGGCCGCCGAGGAGCTGATGAACGACGGCGATCTGGACGCAGCCTTGGCCGCCTACCGGGCGGTCGCCGAGACTGAACCCGCCAACGTTGAGGCCGTCGCCGCGGCGAAGAACCTCGAGTTCATCCTGCGTGCTCAGGCCCATGATCCGTCCATCGTCGACACCGCCGCGCCGGACGACGCCGACGCGCAGTTCGCTGCGGCCGATGTGCTCCTGCTCAGTCAGCAACCCGAAGTCGCATTTGAGCGAGTGCTGGCCGTGGTGCGTAGTTCCGTCGGCGACGACAAAGACCGCGCCCGGACCTTCCTACTGGAACTGTTCGAGCTCTTTGACCCGGCCGACCCGGTGGTCGTCGCCGCCCGTCGTAAGCTCGCCGCCGCCCTGTACTGAGAAAGAGTCGTCAGCTAGGGCCAGAACCGCAGGCGGGTGTGAAGAAGACCGCCGACTCGGCGGGGAGGGTGAGGCGGGCGCTGCGCGGGTAGCCGTGGCTGCCGATCGGTTCGGTGTGCACCGCACCGAGGTTGCCGACGCCGTGGCCGGCGTAGTCGGTAGCGCCGGTGTTCAGGATCTCGGTCCAGGTGCCGTTCGGCGCGAGGTCGGGCAGTCCGATCCGGTAGTCGTACAGGTCGCGGTCAGAGAAGTTGAAGAAGCAGGCGACGGTGCCGCGCGGCTCGTCCGGCTGTGCGCTGTGCCGGAGGAATCCGACGACGGTGTTGTCGGTGTCGCGCGCATCGATCCAGGCGAATCCGTCTGGGCGGCAGTCTAACTGGTGCAACGCCGGGTACTCGCGATAGAGGCGATTCACGTCGGCGACGACCCGCGCGATGCCCGCGTGCTCGGGATCGGCTGCCAGCGTCCAGTCGGGGCCGACCACGTCCGACCACTCCGCGATCTGGCCGAACTCCTGCCCCATGAAGAGCAGCTTGGCACCCGGGTGCGCCCATTGATAGGCGAGCAGGCCACGCACCCCGGCGGCGCGGTCGGAATCGCCGGGCAGACGCGACCACAGCGTGCCTTTGCCGTGCACCACCTCGTCGTGGCTCAGTGGCAGCAAGAAGTATTCGGCGAACTGGTAGGTCAGGGCGAACACCAGGCGCTCCTGCGCGGCGGCGCGCTCGGCCTGTGGGCGTGCGAGGAAGCCGAGAACGTCGTTCATCCACCCCAGATTCCAGGTGAGGTCGAAGCCGAGGCCGCCACGCTCGGTCGGAGCAGTGACGCCGGGCCACGCGCTGGATTCCTCGGCGATCACCAATGCGCCGGGCACTTCGCGGTGCACGGTGTCGGTCAGTTCGCGCAGGAAGGCGACGCCCTCGTCGTTCTCGTGGGTACCTCGGTCGTTCGGCTGCCATTGGCCGGGCCCGCGCGAATAGTCCAGGTAGAGCATGGCGGCGACGGCATCCACCCGCAGCCCGTCAAGGTGGAACTGTGTACACCAGAACAGGGCGCTGGAGATCAGAAAGTCGCGGACCTCGGGGCGGCCCAGATGGAAAGCGTAGGTGCCCCAATCAGGTTGCTCGCGACGCAAGGGATCAGGGTGCTCGTAGAGCGCGGTGCCGTCCAACTCACTGAGGGCAAAATCATCCTTCGGGAAATGCGCCGGGACCCAATCGAGAAGAACGCCGAGACCGGCACCGTGCAGGTGATCGACGAAATAGCGGAAATCGTCAGGGGCGCCGAGCCGGGCTGTTGGAGCAAAATACGAGCCGACCTGGTATCCCCATGATCCGCCGTATGGGTGCTCGGTGACCGGCAGTAACTGGACGTGCGTGAAGCCCAAGGCGGCGGCGTACTCGGCGAGCGGTGCGGCCAGTTCGCGATAGCCCAGCCCCGGCCGCCACGACGGCAGGTGGACCTCGTAGATCGAGACCGGGTGACCCTCGGTGCCCGGCGCCCGGGCCAGCCACTCATCGTCATGCCAGCTGTACGACGACCCGGCGGTGATCACCGAGGCCGTGTCGGGCGGGCACTCGGCGGCCCGGGCCAGCGGATCGGCCTTATCGCGGACGACGCCATCGGCGCCGGTGATCCGGTACTTGTACCGCTGTCCGGGGTGCGCGCCGGGCACGGTTCTCGACCAGGTGCCGTCGGCGCGGCGGGCCATCGGGTACGAGGCGGCGGCCCAGTGGTCGAAGTCGCCGAACACGGTGACCGCGCGGGCGTGGGGCGCCCAGAGGACGAACTCGGTGCCTGCCGGTGACG
>NZ_JBAQWU010000165.1:0-4445 GCF_049299075.1 Gordonia sp. (in: high G+C Gram-positive bacteria) | reverse complement strand
GGCGAGGCTGCTCCAGTATCGAGTTGCTGTATCGAGTTCAGCGATTCGGCCTGCGGTACCACCTGCTCCGAGTCGACGACCTGGGGTGTCGACGTTGATTCGCGCGCGCCACCAATCTGATCCCGCGCCCAATCCACCACGCCGCTGCCGATCTTCCATCCGTCGGCGCCGACGCTGACCCGCACAATGTCGGACCGCATATGCGGAATGAATCGCGTGCCGAGGGTGTCGGCGAGGTTGTCCGGCACCGAGATTCCGAGGATCGGCGCGACGCGTTCGATGACTCCGATGAGTCCGTCGAGCCGAGACGGATCGCCCAGCGGACTCGCCAGCCGCAGGGACAGCGGGTTCATCAGGGCATAGACGACGGGGCCGTCGCCTTCCTGGCTGCGTTGCAGCAAGAACAACACGCTGGTGCACGAGCGCACGTTCCGTTTGGCCGCTCCGGTGCCCGTGGTGATCGACGACGTCGCGTAGACCGCCGAGCAGGTGACATACGCGTCGTCGCCGCCGGTGGCGGTCGCGGTGGCGAGCCCGCCGAAGGCGGTCGCCGACCCCGTTTGGCCCGCGCCCGGTGCGTACACGATCGCAATCCCCCCGGGCAGGGCGCGGGCATTGGCAACTGCCGAACTGCCCGACGCGATCGCGGCGGCCAGTCCGAACAGGTTGGCGTGGGAGTTGGCCGTACCGCCGAAGGCACCACCTGCGATGGCGATAGAGAAAACTTGCCCGGCGCGGGCGGCCGCGCTCGCACCGGCGCCCGCGTACGCGCCAGCCAGGCCGTTGCCAGCGATCGTCGCGGAGGTAGAGGTGAACGGGACGCGGATGGCGACCGCCTGATTCAAGCCGGTGAACACGCTGACCGGTTCTGTCGAGAAGAGGCCGAGCAAGCCATCGAGCCCGGCGGCCAACAGCGATGGACTCGAGTCGAAGCAGTTCAGGTGGTAGCGGCCGGTCGCCGCGCCGCCACCGTTGTCGCCGGCTTCTGACGTGCCCGATCCGGCGTCGCACTGCGCCACCAGGCGGCTCGACGCCTGCACGCCCGGCTGCGGGCTTTCGGTGGCGGCCAGCGCCGGAGCGGCGGTCCCCAGCAACAACGCCGCCGACATCCCGACCCCTGCCAACCCAAGGACCCCACGTCGCCGCAGCGCCCCGTCCATTCGCACTCCGCTGGTCATCATGTCTCCGCCCGCCGAATTGATTTCTTTGAAGCTAAACCGTCTCCGCCACGACCGCTGCCGTACTCGCGAGTCAGTTCCGAAGTACCCAGAAACCGCAGTACCCAGAAACCGCAGTACCCAGCAGATGGTCTCGGTCGACTCCCGACCGCGGTATCGCGGCCGCTATTCGAGGGCGGTGGCCGACGAGTTCCCGGTCGCCGCCGTCACCTCAGCTGCCCCGGACATCTCCGGTTCTGCTGGATTCACCTCGGTCTGCGCGATCGGGCCCGGTTCCTGAATGACGATCGGATTGTCCAAGACGGACTGCGTCGTGCTGCTCGACAGTTGATTCTGAGGCAAGGTGGGCGCGCTCCCCAGCTCGTCGATCACCATCGCCTGGATTTCCGGTGCGTCGCCAACCGGCGCGGAGGCGGCCCGCAGGTTCAGGTTGGCGTTACTCGGATTGACCAGTCCACCCAGCCAGTCCAGCAGGTCGGTCTCGATCTTGGGCGTTCCGCCGTCGAAGGACACCCGAACGATGTCGCTGCCGAACTTCGGGATGATCCGGCCGGCCAGAATGTCGGCGAGATCGTCCGGCGCATTGGGCATCAGCAGACCAATCATTCCCGACAGCGCGCCTGCCAATCCGTCTCCCAGCGGGGAGACGAGTTGGATGTCGAGTGGGTTCTTGATCGCGTACCAGACCGGGCCGGAACCATTTTGGTTCTGCTGGAAGACGAAAAGCACGCTGGTGCACGAGTCAACGTTGCTGCCATTCGACGAGCTGACACTCGCTTGCGCATACACCGCGGTGCATACGGCCTGTTCACTGAAGTCGATCGTCGAGAGCGCCGCGCTAACGCCACCGAGCGCGGTCGCCGAGGCCGTCCGATTGAGGAGGCCCGACGAGTTTGCCAGGGCAATTCCCAGCGGCAAGGCGTTTGCGTTGGCTTTACCGATGGTGCTGGCCGCTACGCTCAACCCGAACAGCGACTCGGCGTGCGCCTCACCCCCCAAGGCCAGTGCGACCGCCCCGGCTAGGTAGTAATCGGACTTCGCCGTCGCGTTGCCGCCTACCGCGATCGCCGTATTGAACCCGGTGCCTTCAATCGTGGCGTGGCCCGGCGCGATCCCCGGAAAACCCAGCCCCAGCGCACCGTTCAGTCCGCCAAGGGAGATCGGCAGATCGGGCAGGAAGATGCCGAGGAGGCCGTCGCCAATCTGGGCGAGGATCGCCGGGCTCGCGTCCTCGCAGGTCGCTGTTCCCGCCCCGAACGGGAGCGAGACATTCGGTCCACCGGCGACGCAACCACCTGGAATGTCCGCCAGGCTGAAAGCTTGGGCCGGGGCGGCGGGAGCCAGACCGCCGGCGAGCAGGGCGGTGGCGGCGCCGACAGCTACCAGCGTTCCGGCCTTGCGGCGGCGACGATTTCGGCGGGTGAGAGAGGTTGCCATGTGCTCGAACTCCTAGTCCGGGTGAGTGCGGGGTGCCCGACACCAGCGAGGGTACCCTGGGTGTGTTGTAGATCACAGCGAATCGGGAAATCTCGCATGCCACATTGCCCGATTCGTCCGGTCGATCGGCGCTCAATGGTGGACACCAAGGGCTTCCGACCCCAACAGCCGGGCTGGCCCCACCGGTGAATGTGTTGCATGACACACTGATCCTTCGACAGGCTCAGGAAGCAGTCGCTGGGCCCACGGAGAGGGGAACGACAGTGGTCGAATACATGCCGGTGACACAGTCGATGTTCCTCGTCGCCGAAACGCGTGACCAGCCGATGCACGTCGGCGGGCTGCAATTGTTCATTCCGCGCGCCGGACAAACAGCCGACGAGCTCGCCGAGGAAGTGCACGCCACGTTCACCTCGGCCACCGACATCCAGCCGCTCTTTCTCCGGCGGCCAGCCAGCCCGGCGAGCATCGCCGGCTACACCGCCTGGCAGCACGCCCACGATATCGATTTCGACTACCACGTGCGCCGCATCGTCCTGCCCCGCCCCGGTGACATCAAAAGCCTGCTGCGCTACGTCTCACTCAACCACGGCGCGCTGCTCGACCGCTCACGCCCGATGTGGGAAGTCCACATCATCGAGGGCCTGGCCGACGGCCGCCTCGCGCTGTACACCAAAATCCACCACTCACTCGCCGATGGCGTCACCGCCCTGCGCCTCCTCCAGCGCACTTTGTCCCCCGATCCCGATGACCGCACCGGCACCGCCGCCTGGGACAACGCGATCTTGCGTCGAAAGAAGAAGCGCAAGTCCACACCGACTACCGGCCTGCTAGGCCAGGTGACCGGAGCCGTCGGTTCGGCACTGCGTGCTGCCGACGACGTGATCGGCATGGCCCCCGCCGCAGCGAAAGTCGCGGCTGCCGGCCTCCTGGACCGAGACTTCGTCGCGCCGCTGCAGCAGGCGCCCGACACCCTGCTGAACGTGCCGATCGGTTCGGCCCGGCGATTCGCTGCCCAGGATTGGCCCACCGATCGACTCCGCGACGTCGCACGTCGCCACCACGTCACCTTCAACGACGTCATCCTCGCCATGTGCTCGGGTGCGCTGCGCCGCTACCTCAACGACCAGGGAGCGCTGCCCGAACACTCGCTCAACGCCTGCCTGCCGGTGTCTTTGCACGACGAGGCCTCGGGCGACGGCAACGCGGTCACCGCAGTCGTCGTGCGGATGGCCACCGACGTCGACGATCCGGCCAGCCGCCTACGGGAAATCACCCGCTCCACCACCAGTGCCAAAACAGTGGTGCGAAAGCTCAAACCCCTGCAGTCCCTCGCGTTGGGCGCCGCGAATATCTGGTCGCTGGCCTTCGCCCCGGTCCCGGGCTTCGTGAACTTCACCCCGCGCGGCTTCAATTTGATCATCTCCAGCATTCCCGGCCCCGAGTCCAAGCTGTACTGGAACGGCGCCGAAATGGACGGCTGCTATCCGGTATCCATCGCCATGGAAGGTCTGGCCATGAATATCACCGTGACCACCGTCGGCGGCAAGGCGAACTTCGGCATCCTCGGCGCGCGGACACAGTTGCCGAGCCTGCAGCGCATTCTCGACCACCTCGAAGTCTCACTGGCCGAACTCGAAGACATCGATCCGATCCACGACGCATAGTGCGCCACGGCTGCCGTACGCTCGTCCTATTGTCGCTCGCACCAAAAGGGGCCCGATGAAGTTCATCCCGCCAACTGAGTCCATGTTCCTGATCGGCGAAACCCGCGATCAGCCGATGCATGTGGGTGGTCTGCAGCTTTTCGTACCGCGCGAAGGCCAAAGT
>NZ_JBAQWU010000164.1:0-3874 GCF_049299075.1 Gordonia sp. (in: high G+C Gram-positive bacteria) | reverse complement strand
GCTGCCCTCACCCCGCCGGTGTTGCGGGCCCTCGCGGTGCGCCTCGCCCACGGCGGCGGGCGGGCGCCCGGGGACACTCCGCCGGGCGGTGTTTCCGGTGCGCTCGTCGTCTCCTCGGTGAACCGCGGCCCGGCCGATCTCACCCTCGCCGGGGGGACGGCGGTCTTCACCGCCGGTTTTCCGGCGCTGTCCGGTGTGCACCTGGCCAGCCTCGGTGTCCACGGACTCGGTGAGACGATCACGGTGGCGCTGACAACCGACCCGGACCGCGTCGACGCCGATCACCTGGGCCGGATGCTGGAAACGGCTCTGCGCCGTACAGTCGAGGCATGACGTACCTCACAGAGAATCCAGCCACCGGCGAGGTCGAGCAGACCTTCGACACCATGCGCGATCAGGATGTCGACGATGTGCTGGCGCGGGCCGACGCGGGCTATCAGCAGTGGCGCACCACGTCGATCGACGAACGCGTGCGGATGCTGCGGGCGACTGCCGCCGCCTACCGTGATCGCGCCGTGGAACTGGCTGCCATCGTCTCGCGTGAGATGGGCAAGCCGCTCGCGCAGGCGCACGGTGAGCTGGCGCTGACCTCGATGATCTACGACTGGTACGCCGAGCACGGTCCAGCCCAACTGGAGACCGAGGAGCTCGATCCGCAGGGCGCGGCCAGCTCCATCGTCACGCGTTCGCCGGTCGGGGCAATCCTGGGCATCATGCCGTGGAACTTCCCGTACTACCAGGTGGCGCGCTTTGCGGCGCCGAACCTGTTGCTGGGCAACACCGTGGTACTCAAGCACGCGCCGATCTGCGCTGCGTCGTCGGCCGTGATGGAAGAGATTGCGCACGTCGCGGGTGTCCCTACCGACGCGTACATCAACGTCTACGCGAGCAATGAGCAGGCCGCCACGATGATCGCCGATAAGCGGATCCACGGGGTGTCGCTGACCGGCAGCGGTCGCGCCGGTGCCGCCGTCGCCCAAACCGCCGCTGCGCACCTGAAGAAGTCGGTGCTCGAGCTCGGTGGCTCGGATGCGTTCATCGTGCTCGACACTCCGGACGTCGGCGCGCTGGCGGCGGGTGCCGCGAACGGGCGAGTGATGAACTGCGGTCAGGCCTGCAACTCGCCTAAGCGGTTCATCGTGCACGAGGACTTGTACGACGGTTTTGTCGCCGGTCTCACCTCGGCCTTCGCCGGGCTTACCGTGGGCGATCCGGCCGATCCAGCCACCCAGGTCGGCCCACTCTCCTCGGTCACCGCGCGCGATAACGTCGTCGAGCAGGTGAAGCGGGCGGTGGCGCAGGGTGCGACCTTGCACACCGGGGGCGCGGCACTCGACGGACCGGGAGCGTTCATGGCACCGGCCGTCCTGACCGGTGTGACGTCGGAGATGGACGCCTTCGGCGAGGAGATCTTCGGCCCGGTGGCCGTTGTCTACTCGGTCTCCGATGACGACGAAGCCGTGGCACTCGCGAACGCCGTCGACTACGGTCTGTCCGGTTCGGTGTGGAGCACCGACGTGGAGCGCGCCACTGCCGTCGCCGATCGTCTCGATGTTGGGATGGCGATGGTCAACGAGCACGGCACCTCGCTGCCCGGCCTGCCGTTCGGCGGGGTGAAGGCCTCCGGCTACGGCCGGGAGTTGGGCGCGTGGGGGATGAGCGAGTTCGCGAACCTGCGGTTGCGCCGGATCGCCGCGTCCTGATCTACCCAACACACCACCGGGCTCGGACCGCACGGCCCGAGCCCGGTGGTGCGTGTGCGACTGGAGACGGCTAGTCCAGGTAGTTGTCCGAGGCGGCGATGGTGCGCGGGTTGCCCCGCGTGAGGCGCTTGGGCAGCCGCTCGGCGAGGCCGCCGATCGGGGCCACCGAGCGGTTGAGTAACTCGACTACTTCGTTGAGGTGATCGACCGTCCCCTGCAGCTCCGCGAGATTCTGCGGCAGGGCCGCCAACGTGTCCGACAGCTCGGCGAACTTGTCCAGGGGGCCGCCCTCGGCGATCAACCGCTCCAGGGCGCCGCCCTCGCCGACCAGCTGATCGAGCAACCCGTCGTCGGAGGCGGCCCGCTCGAGCATGCCGCCGGGCTGGGCCAGTTTGGTGAGCACACCGTCCGGCGCCGTCAGCTTGTCGATGATGCCGCCCTGGGAGGTGAGACGCTCCAGTACGCCTTCGTTCTCGGTGATCTGATCGATCACGCCGCCCGGGCGAGTCAGCCGATCGAGGGGTCCGCCTGCGGCGGCGATCCGCATCAGGGCGCCGTCCTCGTCGATCAGCACGTCGATCGCGCCGCCCGGCGTGGTCAACCGGTCCAGGATTCCGTCGGACTCGGTGAACTGGTCGACGACGCCGCCCGGCCGGGTCAGCCGATCGATCGGTCCGCCTGCGGCGGCGATCCGCATCAGGGCGCCGTTCTCGTCGGTCATCGAGTCCAGCAGCCCGCCGGGAGCAGTGAGCTTCTCCAGTAGACCGTCGGGTGCGGTGAGGCGGTCGATCACTCCGCCGGGCCGAATCAGCCGGTCGAGCGGACCACCGACGGACAACAGTCGACCGAAGGGGCGATCGGGCGTCAGCAGGTCGGCGACCTGCGCGATGATCGCCAGCGGCGCACGCATTCCAGTGATGTCGCCCAGATCGCTGCCCATCGACTCGCCCAGGGCATCGCCGATCTCGTGCTCTGCATTCGCGGTCGCCAACCGGGCGACGTTGAGAGCGGACTCGACGGTGCCCAGCACGATCTCGGCTCCGGCGAAGCCCAAGCGCAGCGGGGCCGAAATCAGCGATTTTGGGCTGAGCCGGGGACCTGACTGCGCCTTCGGCGGCTGCGGTGCGGTCGACGCGGAGCGCGGCTGCAGGTCCTTCTTCGCCTCACTCATGGGAGAGAACTCTACGCGCTACGACCTCGCCGCAAGCTTCTTGGCCTTCTTGTATTCGCGCACCTTCAGCAGCGAATCGGGGTCGACGACGTCGGCGATCGACCGGTAGCCATCGAGCGCGAAGTCCCCAGCGATCCGCTCCCAGCCGTCCGGGCGGCAGTCCAGTTGTTTGCCGAGGAGCGCGACAAACATCTTGACTTTCGCCTTTCCGTAGCCGGGCAGGCCTTCGAGGCGGCGGGCCAGATCGCGCCCGGAGGTGGCTTCGGTCCAGACCCGCTCGGCGCGGCCGTCGTATTCGTCGACGATCACCCGCGCCAGCTGTTGGATGCGTTCAGCCATCGACCGTCCGTACCGGTGGATCGCCGGCGGGGTCGCGCACAGTTCGGCAAAAGTGCCCGGATCTGCCGTGGCGATAGCCGTCGGGTTCAGGTTGCCAAAGCGCTCGGTGATTTTCATCGGACCGGCGAAGGCCCGTTCCATCGGGAACTGCTGATCCAACAGGCCGCCAATCAGCAGGGCGAACGGGTCATGCGAGATCAGCTTGTCCGCGACGGGATCCATGGTCAGGTGCAGTTCGGCCATACCCGGTAGCGTAGCGCCCAATTCGGCCCGCTTGCTGCGCGCGGGGCGAGGGTGCGGCACACTGCGTGGCATGGCTCGCATGACTACCCAGACCCGCACCGTCACCGCGCTCGCGCTCACCGCGGCAGTCGCCGTCGGCGGTGTCGCGATCGGGGAGGCGAACGCCGACCCGAACGGCAACTACGTCAAAACTATTCGCTGCGATAGCCCCGATCCGTTCGCAGGCCCACCACTGCGCGTGACCGTCGATGTATGGAATAAGGTCACGCGCCCGTCGGACGGGCTGCCGGGGCCGGCGGTCGAGCTGATTTCCAACAACGCCCGTGGGCAGGGATTGTTCCCGAACGCCGGGATCTACACCATCGAGACCACGGTCAACTGGCGCAACGTCACCACCGGCAAGCGCGGTGTAGTACGG
>NZ_JBAQWU010000163.1:0-3795 GCF_049299075.1 Gordonia sp. (in: high G+C Gram-positive bacteria) | reverse complement strand
GATCAGCACCGCGCGGGGCAGCACCGGTACCGGACCGACGACCGCCGCCAGCGCCCGGTCCAGCCGCGCCCGGCGGGGTCGCCCCCAGGTACTCGGGCACCCGATGACCGCTGGCATCGCACCGCCGGGCGATGTCAGCCGCAGCCCGGCCAGGCCCTGCGCCAGCAGCCGTTCTCCGTCGGCGTCGTCGACCTTGCGGAGAAACTCCGCGTCGGCCAAGTCGACGGCACTGGTCATCGGGCCACCTGCACCAGGTCGGTGCCGCGTGACCGGGAGATCAGTTCCCCACGCCCGGCGCCGAGCTTCTGCATCCGCGACCGCCCGACGATGTAGCCCTCATCGGGGTCTCCGGACAGCAACAGCACCTCGCACGAGAGGTCCCGCAGCCCGGCGATCATCGGGTCGAACAACGCGCGTCCGATACCCCCCGACCGTCGCGCCAGGATCACCCGCAAACCGATGTCTCGGGCATGCCCCAGCAATTCAGTCAACGGCTGCAACGGATTTCCCAGCGTGGTGACCACTAGGTCGTAGTCGTCGATCACCAGGTACACGGTCGGTCCACTCCACCAATCCCCGGCCACGAGCTGTTCGGCGGTCACCTCCTCCCCTGGCAGGCGGGCGCGCAGGTAGTCGGCGAGCTGGGTCATCATCGGCGCCGCCGACTGCCCCGAACTGGCATACCCGGCGAGGTGATCGCCGTGCACGACGCCGAGCAACGTCCGCCGGTAGTCGACGACGATCACCTTGCACTCGTCGGCGCTCCCGGTCGTGGTGAGTCCGGCCAGGATTGTCCGCAGCGTCTGCGTCTTTCCCGAGGCGGTGTCGCCGAAGATCAGCAGGTGCGGCTCGGCCTCGAAGTCGAGCTGCACCGGCCCCAAATCTGCCTCTCGCAGCCCCAGCCCTACCCGCCCGGCGCGCGGCGAAACCCCCTGCGCAGCAAGGGATTCGTCTAGGTCCGCCAGCGACACCTCAGCGTCCAGCAGGCGCAAGAGCGGCGCGCGCGATTCGGCGTATCGTTCGGCACAGTCCGTCACAAATCCGGCCGTACCGGTCGGCAGCGACTCGGTATCGGAAGCCCCGTCGAACCGGGGCAGCGCCACCAGGAGGTGCAATTCCTCGGCGGTCAGGCCGCGTCCGGGGCGCCCGATGGGCACGGTCGCCGCCCCTTTGCGGCCCATCTCCGAGTCCAGCGGGTCACCGAGACGCAGTTCCAGACGCGTCCCGAGCAGGTCGCGCATCGCCGGCCGAATGTCCGCCCACCGCGCCGCCGACACCACCACATGAACCCCGTACGAGAGTCCCTGCGCGACAAGGGCATTCACCTCGTCCTCGTGGTCATCGAACTCACTCCGGAACGTTGCCAGCCCATCGATCACCAGAAAGACGTCCCCGCGCGGATCGTCGAGGAACCGCCCCTCGGCTCGCGCCGCGCGGTATTCGCGCATCGACTCCAGCCCCTGCGCGGCAAACAGCAGTTCCCGCTCGGTCAGGATCCCGGTGACCTCCGCCAAAGTGCGTCGCACCGCGTCGCGGCGATTCTTGGTCGCCACCCCGGCCATGTGCGGCAGACCGCTGAGCGCGCCCAACGTGCCGCCGCCGAAGTCCAGACAGTAGAACACCGCCTGCTGCGGGGTGTGCGTGGCGGCGGTCGCACAGATCAGCGTGCGCAAGGCCGTCGACTTGCCCGCCTGCGGCCCACCCACCACAGCCGCATTGCCCGCCGCCCCGGACAAATCCAGCACTAACGGCTCCCGCCGCTGGTCAAACGGCCGATCCACCACGCCTAGCGGAATCCGCAGGCCGCCAACACCCACGGCCTCGACATACTCGTCCAACGTCACCGCGGTTTCCAACGGCGGCAACCACACGGCATGCGGCTCGCGCCCGTGACCGGCCACCCGGGCCACCAGTGTCTCCAACAGGGTCGGCACCGCTACCGCTGCTCCCACCCCGATCGCTTCCGTCCCCGCCGATTCCACCGCAGGCAGCCGCACCCGCTGGGCGGTGAACCGCAACACCTCGCCCGCACCGCGCGGCCGCCTACCCGACGCCCCCTGGTGGTCGGCCGGTGACACATAGGGTCCGGACACGAATGAGGTACTGAACCGCACCGGCGCCGCCGAATCGCATTTCAGGTAGGCCGCGCCCGGCGTGCTCGGCAGATGGTAGGCGTCCGGCACACCGAGGACGGTGCGAGATTCGTTGGCGGAGAACGTCTTCAACCCGATCCGGTACGAGAGGTGACTGTCCAGACCGCGTAGTCGTCCCTCTTCCAGCCGCTGTGAAGCGAGCAGCAGATGAATGTGCAGCGATCGACCCAGACGCCCAATGGCCACGAACAGTTCCGCGAATTCCGGCTTCTGCGTCAGCAGTTCGGAGAACTCGTCGACGACGATGAACAGCGCGGGCAGCGGGTCCAACGGCGCACCCGCCACCCGCGCCCGCTCGTACTCGCCGACGTTGGCGAAGTTCCCTGCCCGACGCAATAGTTCCTGTCGCCGGTGGAGCTCACCGGAAAGCGCATCGGCCATCCGGTCCACCATCGTCAGCTCCTGCTCCAGATTGGTGATGAGCGCCGCCACATGCCGCGAGTTCAGTCCCAGAAAGGTGGCGCCGCCTTTGAAATCGACGAGCACCAGATTCAGCTCGTCCGGCGAATGCGTCGCAATCAGCGCGAGCACCAGGGTTCGCAAAAACTCGCTTTTGCCACTCCCGGTCGCGCCGATGCATAGCCCGTGCGGCCCCATCCCGCCGTACGCGCTCTCCTTGAGGTCCAAGTCCACCGGCGTGCCTTCGGCGGTATAGCCGATCGGTACGCGCAGCCGGTCCCTCGCCCGACGATGACCCCACCGGACCGCCGGATCCAAGCGCGCGGCGTCGCCGATCCCGAGCAACGCCGGAAGCCCCGGATCGGACGCTACTTGCGAAACCTCCAGACCGGGCAGCGGCATGGCACTGGCCAGCCGGTAGCGCGCCAGTCCGCGCGCCAGCACCTGCGCTCGTTCGCTCGACAGTGCGTCGGGCACCCCGAACTCCTCGAGTCCGGCGACGCTGCGCGCGGCGATCGTACCCGGACCCACCACCAGGTTCAGGCCGCGCCGCAACGCCAGCGATTCCGCCCCATCCACACCGCTGTCGGGTTCGAGTTCGATCACGGTGAGCCCGTCCCGGCCTGCGCCGATTGCGAGTTCCTCGTCCCCACTACGCGGCCCGCCGTCGAGGATCACCAGCAGGTGCGGTCGGGTGGTCACCGGCGGCGCCGACCGCGAGAATCGGCCGCGCTCGGCTAGGTCAGCGGACAAATCCGTCTCCAACGAGGCCAGGCTGTCGTAGATCATCCGCGCGGCACCGAGTCGGTCGACAGCGCTGCGATGACTCACGTGCGGGAGCCACTTGGCCCAATCCCAGTCCGGCCCCAGCAGATCGCCGGTGACGATCGCCAGACGCAGCTGATCTGGGCCGTGCGCGATGGCCGCCTGCACCGTCATCGCCCGGACCAGCCCGAGCACAGCCTCGCGCGGGCCGGAGATCCCGACCGCCGGAAAGCTGCGCAGCGCCACCGCCGTCGGCAGCTCCGGCACACAGGCGTGCGCCTGCACGAATCGCCGCAGTGCCCCCGCGCACACCGGCTCCAACTCTTCGGCCGGGACCACCTCCGGCGGGACGAGCGCCGTCGCCAGTGGCTGTGTGCCCAGGCCCACGCGAATCTGCCCGAAGTCCGCGTCGCCCGGGCGACGCTCCCACATCCGCGCCGTGCCGATGACGGCGGCGAGGGCGGCCGGAGCGGGGTGG
>NZ_JBAQWU010000162.1:0-11293 GCF_049299075.1 Gordonia sp. (in: high G+C Gram-positive bacteria) | reverse complement strand
AGGAAAGGTGCGCCGATCAGGCCGAACGTGGGCGCCAGAGCAGCGGCGTCGAACCGTTCGGCGACGGCGCGCTGCGCCACCAGGGCCGCGGCCTCGCGCTGTCGGCCAGCGACGTCGTTGAGGGTCGATGGATCTACTGCGACGGGTTTCATACCAATTAGACGCACGCGAGGGGCGCCCGGTTCCCCGACGCGCCGCCGGACAGGTGAATCTGTGGATAACCGGCCGCCGACCAGGTATCCACGATGCGCCGATTGGTGTCTAAGAGCAGCTGGACGCCGGTCACGGCCCACCCACCCAGGTTTGGCCGCCGCACATGATCGCTTTGCCGCTCGGATCCTGCGCGACCGAATCGACCGCTGGATCGCACGGTTCGCCGATGTTGTGGATCTCGCCGGAATTGGTGGCGTGCTGAACCCACACGTAACCGCCTCCGGCACCCATGTAGGTGCATACCAAACTCTGGCCGTTGGGATCGGTGCCGAAGCTGCGCGCCTCCGTTTCGAGGCAGTGGCCGCCCTCGACCACTGCTGACCCGGCCGGGGTTTCTGGCACCACGTACTGGGTTTCGGTGGTCGTCGCCGTTGGTGGGGGAGTCGAGGTCTCCATGACGGTCGCTGTCACCGGCGCCGTCGGCGGATTGTCGCGGTTGGTGACGATCAGGTACGCCAGGACTGCGCCGAGCGCGATGACAAGGACGGCAGCGACGGCGGCCAGGGTGCCGGTGGTCTTGCCGCTGCCTGCCATGAGTCTCCTCGGGGTCGACTGGGTGGTGGTGACGGATTCTTCCACGTCGCGGCCGGTCAGCATACGAGCTCACCCTCGGGTGCCCAGGACCAGTCGCCGTTGCAGGCGTGATCGATCGCGGGGACCTCGACCGGGTCGAGGTGTTCCATCCGGGTCAGCGCGGTCTGCTGGTCCACCAGGTCGGGATGCGGCTCACGTAGCCACCCCCGCGGATGCGATAGCTTCATGCGCCGGACGTTACGACCCGCCTACGACAGACAACGAATATGACCAGGAAGTACCAAACAACGACGTCACGCGCGCGCCGCCCGGTTCCCCGACGCGCCGCAGCCCGGGTGAATCTGTGGATAACCGGCCGCCGCCCACTTAGGGTTAGCCGTCATGGACGACGCCGCGCTGGACCTGACTGTCGTGAACCACCCGCTAGTGCGGGTGCGGTTGACTATGCTGCGCGACGAGAACACCACGATGCCGGCGTTCCGGACGCTGCTGGGTCAGCTCAGCGGCATGCTGGTCTATGAGGCGATGGCCGACCTGACGGTCACCCCCGTCAGCGTGCGCACCCCGATCGGCCCGTGCGACGGCGTCGCGGTCCCGTGCGATGCGCCGCCGCTGCTGGTGCCGGTGCTCCGGGCTGGCCTCGGCATGCTCGACGCGGCGCTCGGTGTGCTGCCCGAAGCCCAGACCGGATTTGTCGGCCTCGCCCGCGACGAAGAGACTGCCGCGCCCACCGAGTACTTGGTCTCGCTACCGGAGAATCTCGCTGGCCGCCGCGTCTTTGTGCTCGATCCGATGCTGGCGACGGCGGGGTCGATGATCCACGCCCTCGAGGTCTTGGAACGCCGCGGCGCCGACACGGTGACCGTCGTGTGCGTGATTGGAGCGCCCGAAGGTGTTGCGGCACTGAAAGATTGGTGTGCCCGCAAAGATTCCCGGAAAGGGTGGCGATTGGTGATCGGCGGGATCGACGTCGGCCTCAACGACGCCGCCTACATCGTGCCGGGCCTCGGCGACGCTGGCGACCGGTTGTTCGGGCCACGCAACTTCTGACACCGGGAGTTCTGACAGCGGGAGTTCTGACAGCGGGAAGCATCGTGGCCGCGGGAATGTCGTAGGTCGGCGATACCGTGCGGCATGGCGAAGAAGAACGACAACGAGGGCTGCATCTGGATGGTCGGCGGACTCGTTGTGCTTGGTGTCCTGCTCTCGATCCCGAAGGAAGTGTGGATCGTGGTGGGGGTGCTGGTGGTTGCCGCGGTGATGGTGGCAATGGTGGTCAACGGGCAGGCCAACCGCCAGAAGCGGCGGGTGCAGGAGGCTGAGGCGGCGAAGGTGGTCGCCGCCCGGGCCGAGCGGGAACGACGAAAACAGTTCGTCGACGAGCTCGGTCGCCGCACGGTGGCGCGTATCGACTGGGCGCGGTCGTCGGCCGATCGGGTGGCCGCCTCCGAGGCGGCGCGCGAGGGTTGGCTGGGGGACACCGACTTCGGTCCGGACCTGGCCGCGATCGTCGACTCGTTTCGGCGGGCGCGCGCGCTACGCGAGAAGGCCGCCGCGCTGATCGTGCTCGACTCGTCGAACATTGACGACCGGCGGATTATCGACGAGGCGGAGGCCGCGGCGCAGGTGCTCGACGACGCAGCCAACCGCAACGTCGACCTGATCGAGCGGTGCGCGGCAGAGGCCGCAGCCATCGACGAGTCGCTGCAGGCCGACCGTGAGGCGGCGGCCACCGCGCAGCAGCGCACCGAATTACATGGCGAACTCAGCGCCCTGCTGTACGGCGTCGAGGCTGATCCGGTGGCGTCGTCGAACGCCGATTCCGCCGCCGAGCGGGTGATGGCGCGGGTGCGTGGCTACCGGGAGATCAAACAGCAGATTCGCGGCTGAGCGTGGTCAGTTGATCCAGGCCTGGATCATCGGCTCGGTGGCGATAGTCGCGCCGCCTCGGGTTATCACCAGGGATGACGGTGAAACGATGTACGCGATGTCACCGTTGACCGCAGTGAACGTCGAACCCGCGCGGGTCGGGTAGCCGACCTCAATGGTGTTCCCGTCGGCGTAACCCCGGTAGTAGTTGCGGCCGACCTGGCTGCCGACCTGGCAGACTACGGCGCGCGACCGGTGGGTGTAGCCGACAAAGAGCAGGGGATCCTCCGGCGCGTTGCAGCGTGGGCCGGAGGTGAAGCCGCGACTGTTGGCGCCGTTCACTGAGAGCGGACCGTTGCCGCGGTCCCCGGCGGTTGAGGCACCGGTCTGCCCAGTGACCGTGACGGTGGCCTGCTCCGGCAGCTGCTGGTCGACGACGGTGGCGGTGGCGGCGGGCACGTCGGTCGTAGCGGCGGCGGTGGTGGCGTTGTCGTCAGTGGAATTGGATGACAAGAGGAGGGCGACGACGGCGGCCACCGCGCCGACGGCCACGATCGCGGCGATGGCGGCCAGGATCTGCGGCATGCGGCTCGGTGGAGTCGGGGGTGGGGTTGGCTGATTGAAATAGCCCGGCTGCGGGCCGGGGGAGAAGTCACCCTGTCCGTACGGTTGCGTCACGCACATCAGCGTACGCAGACGCCGCAGCTTGCGGACCGGCCCACGCCAACCGGGCGCGCAGCGATAGAGTCTTTGCCATGCCCTATCTCTCCCTGACCGACGACACCGCCGAGGTATTCTTGGGTGCTCGCGGCCTCGAACTCGACGAGACCAACCCAGAGAATCGCTTCCGGCTCGACTGGATCGACAGCTTCAATGCGGTGCTCGACGAGGCGCTGTCGGCTGGCAAACCGATCGTGCTGACCGCCACCGGCAAGTTCTTCAGCAACGGCCTGGACACCGACTACATCGCCGCCTCCTACGGCGAACTGCCCGGCTACCTGGACAAGGTGCACGAACTGTATGTGCGGGTGCTGACCCTGCCGGTCCCGACGATCGCCGCCATCAACGGGCACGCCTTCGGTGCCGGCGCGATGCTCGCCCTCTGCGCCGATCACCGGATCATGCGCACCGGGCGCGGCTTCTGGTCGCTGCCCGAGGCCGCACTGAACATGCCGTTCACCCGCGGGATGGCCGCCCTCGTGCGGACCCGCGTCCCGGACGCCGCCGCCACCGAAGCGATGCTGACCAGCCGCCGGTATAACGCCGAGGATGCGCTCACCGCCGGCATCGTCGAGGAGGCCGTCGACGACACCGGCCTGCTCGATCGCGCCCGCGCAGTAGCCCGCGAGCGGGCCGCCCTGGTCGGTGACAATCAGGCCGCCATCAAGCGGGGTCTGCGGCTGCCGTTGCTGGAAGACTTGAGCACCCTGACGCCGCCGACACTGCTCTGATGTCCACGGCGATCAACGACTGGCTCGGCGAGAACCTCGATCGGGTGATCGCCTGGCGTCGGGAGATCCACGCGGCACCGGAACTGTCGATGGCGGAGTTTGCCACCACCGCGAAGGTGGTCGACGTGCTGCGCGGCGCGGGCCTGACGCCCACGGTGCTACCCAAGGGCACCGGCGTGGTGTGCGACTTCGGTCCGGCCGACCGGCCGCGGATCGGTCTGCGCGCAGACCTGGACGCGCTACCCATCCCCGAGCAGACCGGGCTGCCGTTCGCCTCGCGCATCGAGGGCGTCGCGCACGTGTGCGGCCATGATGCGCACACCGCGATCCTGATGGGCGTCGGCTGTCTGCTGGCCTCGGTCGAGGATCTGCCCTACAGTGTCCGGCTGATCTTTCAGGCCGCCGAAGAAGTGTTACCCGGTGGTGCACTCGACGCGCTCGACGCTGGCGTCACCGACGGTTTGGCACGCATCTTTGCCCTGCACTGCGATCCACATCTGCAGGTCGGCACCGTTGGTCTGCGATCCGGCGCGCTGACCTCGGCCGCCGACCGCGTCGAGGTGCACCTGCGCGGCCCGGGTGGACACACCTCGCGTCCGCATTTGACGGCGGACCTCATCTACGCGATGGGCGCCCTAATCACCGGGCTTCCCGGCGTCCTCGCCCGGCGCGTGGACCCGCGCTCGGGCACCGTCATGAGTTGGGGCGCAGCGCATTCGGGAGATGCGCCGAACGCGATCCCGCAAGAAGGGCGGCTGCGCGGCACCGTCCGCACCGGCGACCACAGCGTATGGGCCGACCTCGAACCGCTGGTGCGGAGCATCGTCGGCCAGCTGGTTGCGCCACTCGGCGTCAGCTACGACCTCACCTATGTTCGCGGCGTCCCGCCGGTGATCAACGACGACGATGCGATCACGGCGCTGCGACGCAGCGTCGTCGCTATCGATCCCGCCGCCGAGGTGGACACCCCGCAGTCGCCCGGCGGCGAAGACTTCGCCTGGTATCTCGAGCGGGTGCCCGGCGCGATGGCGCGCCTCGGCGTCTGGTCGGGCACGGGTCCGCAAACTGATCTGCATCAGCCCAACTTCGACGTCGACGAACGTGCCCTTGCGATCGGCGTGGCGACGCTCGCCGGAACTGTGCTGTACGGCGAGTTCGATCCCGCCCCATTCGATCCCGCCCCATTCGATCCGGTCGTGTAGAGTCTGGCGGCCGGGTCAGCCCTGATTGTCCATCGGTTCGTCCGGGCCGGGACCGACATTGCGAGCCTCGTGCAAGCGCAGCCGCTGGATGTAGTCCGATGGTGCGCCGGCCACCTCGGCCGCGTCACTGATCACGCCGATATAGCGCGCCGACGGCAGGCCGCCTTCGTAGCCGTCGACCACGTACAGCCACACCAGTTGCGGGCCATCGGCAGTATCCACGCGTGCGCGGATCTTGCGGTGCACCCCCAGTTCGGTGCCTTCCCAGCGGTCCAGGTTGGCTTCGTCCTCGTCGGGAACGTCGTAAATCACGACAAACACCTGGGCGTCTGGGTCGTCGCGGTCCTCGGTGACCGTGGCCAGCGAGCCCTCCCACCCGAGGTCGTCACCGGCGAAAGTGATTCGCCAACCGCAGAGCCAGCCGGTGGAGGCCATGGGTGAATGCGGCGCCCGTTGGCGCATCTGGGTGGGGTCCATGTTGGACGCATAGGCGGCGTAAAGGGGCACGCGCAAAGCCTATGCCGTCTGTCCTGTCGACGGAACCGCACACGGCGACGGAGTTGGGGATAAGTTGGGACGGACAGCAGCCCGGCGGATGAGGAGTGGCAACGTGGCGCGGATAGCAATCATCGGCGGAGGCCCAGCGGGCTACGAGGCGGCCCTGGCCGGAGCGGCCTACGGTGCCGAGGTGACGCTGCTCGACTCGGATGGGATCGGCGGTGCCTGCGTGCTCTGGGATTGCGTGCCCAGTAAAGCGTTTATCGCCACCACCGGGGTGCGTACCGAAGTACGGAAGGCCGCGAGCCTGGGTATCGACATCGACGCGGGCACGGCACCGGTGACGCTGCCGGAGATCAATCAGCGCGTCAAAGACCTGGCTTTCGCGCAGTCCGCGGACATCCGCGCCCGGCTGATCAGTGAGGGCGTGCGGATCGTCAATGCCCGCGGCTCGCTGGCCGGGTCCGGCACCGGCGGCGCGCACGAGGTGCTGGCCACCGCGCCGGATGGGGCGGTGGAGAGCGTCATTGCCGACATCGTGCTCATCGCCACCGGCGCGTCCCCGCGTGAGCTGCCTGATGCGCGCCCGGACGGCGAACGCATTCTGAACTGGCGGCAGCTCTACGACCTGCCCGAGCTGCCTGAGCATCTGATCGTCGTCGGCTCGGGTGTGACCGGCGCGGAGTTTGTGCACGCCTACACCGAGTTGGGGGTGGCCGTGACGCTGGTCTCGAGCCGGGACCGCGTGCTGCCGCATGAAGACGAGGATGCGGCGCGCGTGCTGGAGGAGGCATTCTCCGAACGCGGGGTCACGCTGATCAAGCATGCCCGTGCCGATAGTGTGACGCGCACAGACGATG
Source organism: Gordonia sp. (in: high G+C Gram-positive bacteria) (assembly GCF_049299075.1). GTDB lineage: Bacteria > Actinomycetota > Actinomycetes > Mycobacteriales > Mycobacteriaceae > Gordonia. The sequence goes on along the minus strand of NZ_JBAQWU010000162.1, from coordinate 4,666 downwards.
GGGTCGTCGTGCAGTTGGCCGACGGCAAGACCGTCGCTGGCTCGCACGCACTGGTGACGGTCGGCTCCATCCCGAACACCACCGACCTGAACCTTGACCTAGCTGGCGTGACCGTCGACCGTGGCGGCTACATCACCGTCGATCGCGTCTCACGGACCTCGGTCGTGGGCATCTACGCGGCAGGTGACTGCACCGGCGTGCTGCCGCTGGCTTCGGTGGCCGCCATGCAGGGCCGCATCGCGATGTACCACTCGCTTGGCGAGGGCGTCAGCCCCATCCGACTCAAGACGGTGGCCTCGGCCATCTTTACCCGGCCGGAGATCGCTGCCGTCGGCGTCTCGCAGAACGCGATCGACAGCGGCGAGTATCCGGCACGCACCGTGATGCTGCCGCTCGCCACCAACCCGCGCGCCAAGATGAGTGGTTTGCGCCGCGGTTTCGTCAAAATCTTTTGCCGACCGGCCACCGGCGTGGTGATCGGCGGTGTCATCGTCTCACCGAACGCCTCCGAGCTGATCCTGCCGATCGCGCTCGCCGTCGAGAACAAGCTGCAGGTGTCGGATCTGGCCAACACCTTCTCGGTGTACCCGTCGCTGACGGGGTCGATCACCGAGGCCGCCCGGCAGCTCGTGCGGCACGACGACCTGGACTGACCCGGCGTTGACTGACGATCAGGCCCGCCCGGGCCGTGTCGGCACCTGGCGGGAGCTCTTCTCCGCCGAACACCGCGCACCGGTCGTCGTGTTGGCTGGCGGCGTCGGACTGTTCGCCACCAACACCTATGTGACGACCTCGCTGATGCCCAGCGCCGTGGCCGATATCCGCGGCGAGGAGCTGTACGCGTGGACCATGACGGTCTTCGTGGTGACCGCGGTCATCTCGTCGATGCTGGTGGCCCGCACCTTGGACCGGTTCGGTGGCCGCAGTGCCTATCTGGGCGGCTTCTTGGTGTTTGCTGCCGGAACCGCGGTGGCGGCCGCCGCGCCCACCATGGGCGTGATGCTGATCGGGCGGGCCGTACAAGGGCTGGCCGCCGGTCTGCTCGCCGGACTCGGTTTTGCCGTGGTGCGGCTGATCCTGCCGGCATTTCTGTGGCAGCGGGCCGTCGCGCTGATGTCGGCGATGTGGGGGGTGGGCAACCTACTTGGCCCGGTGATCGGCGGGGTCTTTGCGCAGCTCGGCGTGTGGCGCGGGGCCTTCGTTCTGCTGGCGGTGATCGCGCTCGCGCTCGGCGGCCTGGCCGCGCGGGTGCTGCCGCGGGCCGCTGGGACGTCGCGCACCGACGACGATCCGGTGCCCTGGCTCGCGCTGGTGCTGCTCGCGGTGTCCGCGCTGCTGATCAGTGTCGCGTCCCTCGAGACCGACGCGACGGCGGTCGCGGCGCTGATGCTGGCCGCCGTCGTCTGCGCGGCGGGTTTTGTGCTCCGTGAACGCCGTGCGTCAGTGCGGGTGCTGCCGGCGATGATCTACCGCGGGTCGTCGCCGCTGCGCTGGATCTACCTGTCGATCCTGCTGCTGACCTTGGCGGTCACCATCGAGACCTTTGTGCCTCTGTTCGGTCAGCGGCTCGGCGCGATGTCGCCGCTGGCGGCCGGGTTCTTCGGGGCGGCGATCTCGTGGGGGTGGACCGTCGGCTCGATCTCCAGCTCCACCCTGGAATCCGAGCGCGCGAAGCGAGTGGTCCGGGTACTCGGGCCGACCCTCATCTCGCTCGGCTTCCTCGCGTACGGACTGCTGCAGACCGACGCGCCCAGCGGCTGGGTGATCGCCGGATGGGTGGGTTCGCTGTTTGTGGCGGGCACCGGCATCGGCATGGCGATGGCGCACTGGCTGACCTCCGGACTGAAAGCCGCCTCCACTCCGGGGACCGGAGAAGCCGCGCAGATCTCGGCCGGCATGAACACCACGCAGCTCATCGCGACCGCCTTCGGTTCGGCGCTGGCCGGACTGCTGGTGGCGCTCGGCGGACCGTCGTTACTCGGCTCGGCCCGGGTGCTCAGCTTCGGCTACGTGTTGATCGGTGTTCTCGCCGTTGTCGTCGCTTTCCGTGAGTTCGGCTCGGCCCGCCGGTATCGGGAGCCGGTGGCCGACCAGCCGTAGCCGTGTCGCTGTCGCGCGTGATAGCGAAAGTCGCGCGCTATGCACGCCGCGCGACTTCCGACATCACGCGCGCGAATCGGCGGAAGCGTGCACGACTCAGGCGGCGAGCAGGCCGTCGATCTGGTTGATGGCGGCGGTGGCGCCCTCGATGACACCCATCTCCAAGACCTGTGCCAAGCCCTCGGCCGTGGTGTAGGTACTGGTGAAGACCGCGCGGGTGACACCGCCGGACTCGGTGAACGAGTAGACGTTGGCCGATGTCGGCATATCGTCGATTGGTTGCAGGTTCACATCAGCAAAGCCGTCGTCGAAGGTGAACGAGTTCGGCGCGTCGACCGCGGTGACCTGCCACCAGCCGCACGCGCGCCCACCCTCGGGCAGTTCCATGTAGTAGCTGGTGCGACCGCCGGGGGTGAGGCTGTGTTCGACGAAGGTCGCCGGGCAGTCCGGTGGGCCCCAAACCTTCTCCAGTTTGCGCGGGTCGGCGTAGATGTCCCACACCTGCTCAATGGGGGCGGCGAACTCGGCGGTGATGGTGATACTGGCGTTGTCGAGGTTGGTGTCGACGTTGATGACGGGCATGACGGCTCCTGTGGGTGTGGATTCAACTGTGTTCGGGTTCAGTGTGTGGCGTCGGCGGGTCGGGCGGGTTGGGGTCGAGGGCGAGGAGATCGTCGATCCGGGAGATCCGGCCGCGCCAGATCTGTGCCAGATCGCCGAGCATCGCCTGTACAGATCGCACGGCCACGACGTCACCGGAGGCCAGTTGCTGGCGACCGCTGCGCCGTTTGGTGAGCAGTCCGGCCTTCTCCAGGACGGCGACGTGCTTCTGTACCGCGGCGAACGACATGTTGTAGTTCTCCGCTAACGCAGTGACCGAGTGCTCCCCGGCCAGGACGCGGCGCAGGATGTCACGGCGCGTCCGGTCGGCGAGGGCGTGGAACACCGCGTCGGCGCGGTCCTCGTCGGCCTCGGTCACTTCCTCAATCTACAACCATTTGGTTGCATGTCAACCTTCCCGCATGCGGACGGGTGCCGCGGGAGGCGTTAGGCGAGGTCGAAGGAGTGGGTGACGGCGCGGTTCCAGCCGTCGTAGAGGCGTACGCGCTCGTCAGCGTCCATGGTCGGGGACCAGCATGCGCCCTGCGCCCAGTTGGTGCGGATGTCGTCGGTGGACTCCCAGTAGCCGACGGCGAGACCAGCGGCGTAGGCGGCGCCCAGGGCGGTGGTCTCGTTGACCACCGGGCGCACCACCGGGACGTTCAAGATATCGGATTGGAACTGCATCAGCAGATCGTTCACCACCATGCCGCCGTCCACCTTCAGTGTGGTCAGCGCGACGCCGGAGTCGGCCTCCATCGCCTCGATCACCTCGCGGGTCTGATAGGCGCTGGCCTCCAGAACCGACCGCGCCAGGTGCCGTCTATCGGCGAACCGGGTCAGGCCGACGATCACCCCGCGTGCGTCCGGCCGCCACCGCGGGGCGAACAGACCGGAAAAGGCCGGAACAAAGTACACGCCGCCGTTGTCCTCGGCCTGTGCGGCGAGATCCTCGACGTCGGCGGCGGTCGAGATCAGGCCGAGGTTGTCGCGCAGCCACTGGACCAGCGAACCGGTCACCGCGATCGAACCCTCCAGCGCATAGCGCGCAGGCTCGTCGCCCAAGCGATAGCAGACTGTGGTCAGCAGGCCGTGATCGGAGAAGACCGGCGCGGTACCGGTGTTGAGCAGCAGAAAGTTACCGGTGCCGTAGGTATTTTTGGCTTCACCCGGCTCCAGGCAGGCCTGGCCGAACATGGCGGCCTGCTGATCGCCGAGGATGCCGGCCAGAGGCACGTCGGCGAAGGAGCCAGCCGCGCGCAGCGGACCGATCACCTCCGACGACGAACGGATTTCCGGCAGCATCGACAGCGGAATGCCCATTTCCGCGCAGATTTCCGGGTCCCACTGCAGGGTGCGCAGATCCATCAGCATGGTGCGCGATGCATTGGTCACGTCGGTGACGTGTCGGCCGCCGTCGGTGCCACCGGTCATATTCCAGGACAGCCAGCTGTCCATGGTGCCGAAACACAGCTCGCCGCGGTCGGCGCGCTGGCGGGCGCCGTCGACGTGGTCCAGGATCCAGCGGATCTTCGGCCCGGCAAAGTAGGTGGACAGCGGCAGGCCGGTGCGCTCGCGGAACCGGTTGACGCCAGCCGGGTTCGCGGCGGCCAGTTGGGTGCACAGGTCGGCGGTGCGGGTGTCCTGCCAGACGATCGCGTTGTATACCGGCAGGCCGGTGGCCCGATCCCAGACGACGGTGGTCTCGCGTTGGTTGGTGATGCCGCAGGCCGCCAGGTTCAGCGGCTTGATTTCGCACGCCGCGAGGACCGCCGCGGCCACCCGGCGGGTGTTCCGCCAGATCTCCATCGGATCGTGCTCGACCCAACCGGCCCGCGGGAAGATCTGCCGATGCTCCAATTGTTCGGAAGCGACCACCTGGCCGGCGTGATCAAAGATCATCGCCCGCGTGGAGGTGGTGCCTTGGTCGATGGCGGCGACGTAACTCTGGGCGGGGGGCGGGGTG
>NZ_JBAQWU010000161.1:0-5658 GCF_049299075.1 Gordonia sp. (in: high G+C Gram-positive bacteria) | reverse complement strand
GGCGATCACCGTGAGGTCGTGATGGCGGTCCCAGATCCACAGGGCCGCAAGACGTTCGGAGAACTCCTCGAGGAGTTCGTCGAACGCAGCCTTATCGTCGAGGCCCAATGCCCCGACCGCGGCGAGTTTCACCACAGTGCGCCGTTTGGACGGCAGCGCGCTCAGCGTTTCGCGGAGCGCCGCAAGATCGCGCGCACCGTTGACGTCCCGCCGCACGGTGGTGAACGTCCACTGCCCCACCCGGTGTCGGCGTACCGCGGCGGCGGACTCACCGCCGCGACGCAGCGTTACCTCGAGGACCTCACCGGAGGCGCTCTCAACATGATCGAAGTCGGTCACTTCGGGTGCACCGGCGTACCAGATCCGATCGGAGTCACCGATCGAGGTGGTGGAGTGCCGGTCGCCGAGCGCGATGTAGTCGACCAGTCCGGAGTCGACCGCGGCCTGCAGATTCGCCGAATCGACCGTCGCCGGATCGGCGCCAGGGCTGAAGCTGTCGACTCCGCCGTGGCCCACGACGATGCGCAGGTCATCGCTAGCGGACAGCCGCGCAAGCTGGTCGGCGATCAGGTCTGACTCGGGCTTCTTGCTGGTCCACGGCGCGGCGACCAAGGTGACGCCCGCCCGCACTCGCACCACCCCGGCCCGATCGAGGACCTGCACGTTCGGCGGGCACGCGCTGACGAAGGTCTGGCTGCGGTAGATGCTCGTCGCGTCGAGCGGGTCGTGGTTGCCTGGCAGCAGGTAGACCGGCACCGGAAAGTCACCGAGCGCGTCGAGGGTGCGCCGGACGATCCGCGCCGATACCCGCGGGTCGTCGAAGACGTCTCCGCAGACCACGACGAACTCGGCACCGGTCTGTCCGGCGAGTCGGCCGATCGCCACGACCGCATCCTCGCGGGCCTGATCGTAGGTGTGCTGGGCATCGGCGGACAGGAAATGCCGCGTCATTCCCAGTTGCCAGTCGGCGGTGTGCAGAAAAGTCACCTCGCGGTCGGCTCCCGCGTCGACGCGCACGGTGGCGGACTCGGGCATATCGAACAGCGCCGATGTCACTGTGGGCTTCCCTTCGCCGGAATTGATTCGTCGAGACGATGGTACGAAGTGCCTCCGACAAAACCCGTCAGGCTCGGCCGACGCCCCCTGCCGTCCGCTTCCGCTCCGGACTCACTTCGCGGCAGCAGCGACGGGAACGTACTGGTGGGGCGGGCGTACCAAGAACAAGGTGGCGATCGTGCCGAGCAGCAAGACGGCAGCCCCGAGGTACAGCGACTGGCCCATGGCGTCGGCAAAACCGCCGCGCACCGGCTCCGGGAGCTGTTGGACGTGCCCACCCGCATGCTGCTGCAGGCCCCGCCCGGGCAGTTCGGCGGCCAGTCGGGTCATCATCAGCGAACCGATGGCGGCCGCGCCGATCACAGAGCCGACTACGCGGGTGGTGTTGTAGACACCCGACCCCGCCCCGGCAGCCTGCCACGGCAGGCCGCGCGTTGCCGTGGCCGCCAGCGGCGCCCAGATGCAGGCACAGGCCAAGCCCATCAGGTAGGTCGGCAGCAGCAGCAACCACACCGGGGTGGCCGGATCGAAAAGCAACCCGGCCCAGCCCAGCGCGATCGCATAGCCAAGCAGGCCCGTTGAGACGACGCTGCGCGGGTGCACCCGATCCAAAATCCGCCCGACGATCGGTGCACCGATACCGGTGAGCACCGCCATCGGGACCAGCACCAATGCCGATCGGGTCGGCGACATACCGCCAACAAACTGGAGGAAGAACATGATCGGAATCATCGAGCCGGACACCGCGAAACCCATCGTCGCGATACCCACATTCGACAGGGTGAAATTCCGGTCCCGGAACAGGGTCAACGGCACCAGCGGCTCACCGGCGGTGTTGGCCTCCCAGAAGACGAACATCAGCATGAGGAGCACGCCCGCACCGATCACCAGCCAGATCCAAAAAGCCCAATCGTAGGTCTGTCCCTCTTGAATACCGAAGACCAGCGCGCTCAAGCCCACGGCCGACAGCAACACGCCGTTCCAGTCGAACATGTGGTCGTGCGTCTCCACTTCAGGCACCAGCACCGCCGCCAGTACCAGACCGATCAGGCCGACCGGCACGTTGATAAAGAAGATCCACTCCCAGCCAAAGGAGTCCGTCAAGATGCCGCCAAGCAGCGGCCCGATGAGCGTCGCGACCCCGGCGACGGTGCCCCACACGCCCATGGCGGCGCCGCGCCGCTCTGGCGGGAACATCCGCGTCACCAACGCCATGGTCTGCGGCGTGATCAGCGCCGCCCCGAGACCCTGCACGGCGCGCGCGGCGATCAATTGCTCGATCGAGCCGGAGAGGGCGCACCACACACTCGCGGCGGTGAACACCACCAGACCGATCTGGTAGATCGGTTTGGGACCGAACTTGTCGCCGAGGCGACCGGCGAACAAGAGCGGTACCGCGTAGGTCAGCAGGTAAGCGCTCGTCACCCAAATGATCCCGTTGACGCCGGCATCCAGGGCTTCCATGATCTGCGGCTGGGCGACCGCGACGATCGACATATCAACCAAGATCATGAAGAAGCCGACACACAGGGCCAGCAGGGCGGCCCACGGTCGGTCGGTCACCGGCGTGAATTCGGGCGCAGCCGGCGTGGTTGGCGCGGCGGGATCGGTCATTTCAGTCACCTCCGTCGGGGCACCGCCGCCGATACGGCGGCTGTCCGCATCCGACGACGAGGCGCAGACACCGTAGCACCGGCGTACACCGCACCCGATGCGCGTCTGGCTAACCTGGAGGGCACCAGCGGTGTGACACCGCACACCAGCCATCAGGGAACAGCCGTCCGCCGACCATGGTTGCAATGGTGTTGCCGCCTAGAACGGAGACCGCCATGATCGGCAAGAAGAAGTCGCGCGCCCACGCGCCCGCCGTCAACCCGCACGCCCAGCTCGACGTGTACCACCCGGCCGCCCTGCCCGTACCGGTCAGCGAGGTCGCCGTACCGGAGGTCGTCGGCGCCGATGGCACCGGGCAGCCGTCGACGCGCGGCGTCGCCCTGGTCACCCGAATCGTCGAGAAGGCACATCGCCTGCAGGAGCCGGCGGTGGCGAAGTACGTCGCCAAACTGCGGGCCAAGTACCCGGACGATTCGCCCGCGCAGCTCATTCACCGGTTGGAACGCCGGTACCTCAACACCGTGACCGTGTCCGGCGGCGCGGTCGGCGCCACCGCCTCCATCCCCGGTGTCGGCACCATCACCGCGATCTCGGCCTTGAGCGCCGACACCGCGATCTTCATCGAAGCCTCCGCGCTGTACGCGCTGGCGGTCGCCGAGGTGCACGGCATCTCGCCGGACGACTCGGAACGACGTCGCACGCTGGTCCTGTCCGTGGCGATGGGCGAAGAGGGGGTGGCGGCACTGGGAAAGGTGGCCGGCGCCCGCGGCACCGACGCGATCGCCCGGCTGACCGGCAACGCCATCTCGGCCGGTCGCCTCGCGAGCCTGAACCGCATGCTGACCAACAAGCTGATCAAGAAGTTTGCGATCCGTCGGGCGCCGCTCCTGGTGGGCAAACTGGTGCCCGGCGGAATCGGCGCGGCAATCGGTGGTGCTGGTAACCGCGCCCTCGGCACACTGGTGCTCAAGAACGCGACGGAGGCCTTCGGCCCGCCACCCCGGCACTGGGACGTCGACGGCGCCGTGGTCACCTCGCCGAGCACAGCGGTCACGCCCTTGCGGGTGCGCCGCGGAGAGGCTCGTTGACCAACGGCTGGCTATCGCGCCTCGGTGCACGCTGCTGGCAGCACCGCCGCCTGACGCTGGCCACCGGCGCGGTCACCCTCGGAGCGGTAGCCGCGGATTTGGTGGCACCATTGCTGGCGCGCGCCGCCATCGATCATGCCACCGGCGCCGCCGCGGCCCGGTTCGCACTCTCTGCGCTCATCGGCGCGCTGCTTGGGGCGGCATTGATCCGCTATGGGTGCCAGTTCGGGCGGCGGTTGCTGGCCGGGCGGCTGTCCATCGTCGTGCAGGACGACCTGCGCCGGTCGATGCTCGCTACCTTGCTGCGTGTGGACGGCCCCAGCCAGGACGGCATTCGCACCGGCCAGGTGGTGTCCCGAGCGATCACCGATCTGCAGGTGGTGCAAAGCCTGCTGGCGATGGGTCCCCTCGCGCTCGGCGGCGCCATGCAGGTGGTGGTCGCGCTGGGCATTATGGCGTGGCTGTCGCCGCTCCTGACGCTCATTGCGCTCGCGGTGGTCCCCGTCGTCGCCCTTGTCGCCTATCGCGGACGCCGACGCATGTTCGCTGCTACCTGGGCGGCTCAACAGTCGGCCGCCGAACTCGCCGGCCACGTCGAAGAGACGGTGACCGGCGTCCGTGTCGTCAAAGGCTTCGGGCAGGAGCACCGCGCAACCGACGAGCTCGCCGAACTCGGCGGCACCCTCTACCGGTTGCGGCTGCGCTCCGCGCGTCTCTCGGCCCGCCTCACCCCGACGATGGCGGCCATCCCGCAGATCGGCATGGTGCTGGTGATCGGCATCGGCGGCTGGCTCACCCTGCGCGGCGAGCTCACCGCGGGCACGTTCCTCGCCTTCTCCACCTACCTCGCGACGATGACCGCCGTCGCGCGGACCCTCACCGGCCTCGTGATCGCCGGTCAACTGGCCGGCGCCTCCAGCGCCCGGGTCTTTGACGTCATCGACCACCCGCGGGACCGCTCGCTGGCCAACACCGGCGAGCCTCCCGACGGGCCGCTGGGCATCGGACTGCGCGACGTCTCCTTTGCGCACGGCGACCGCCCGGTCCTGCGCGGTGTCGACCTCACCGTTGAACCCGGTGAGTGCGTCGCGGTGGTCGGCGGTCCGGGTTCGGGAAAAACCACACTCACCGCACTCCTGGCGGACATCTACCAGCCGGATGCTGGCACGGTTGCGCTCACCGACACCGCGGGCCGTGCCTACGACGTCGCCGAACTGCGCCCCGACGCCCTGCACGCGGCCCTCACCGTCGCCTTCGACGACCCCTTCCTGTCGTCCGATACCGTCGCCGCCAACGTCGCACTCGGTCCGCTGGGGCCCCCACCGCCGGGGTGCCCGGACTTGCGTGCGGCCACCGACCCGGCCGCAGCCACCGAGTTCATCGACCGACTTCCGGACGGCTTCGCCACCAGCATCGGTGAACGCGGCCTCACCCTGTCCGGCGGTCAGCGCCAGCGCATCGCCCTGGCCCGGGCGTTCTACGCGCGACCGCGCGTACTGGTGCTCGACGATGCGACCTCCGCCGTCGACGCGGTCACCGAGGCGCGGATCCTGAACCAGCTGCGCGATGACGGCACCACCCTGCTGATCCTCGCCCACCGCCGCTCCACCCTGGCCATCGCCGACCGCGTCGCGGTGCTTGACGGTGGCCGGATCGTCGATGTCGGGACCGTCGACGAGCTCGATGTCCGCTGCGCCCGCTTCAGTGAACTGATGTCATCGACACTGACGAACGATGACGAGGTAGGCGCCCAGATCGACGCCCAGCGCGCCATTCCGATCGCCGACCTGTGGCCGGACTCCTCGGCCACCACCGCGCAGCGGGCCCGCGCCGCGACCGGGGAGCCCGCTGCCAAACCCGGTTCCGGCGGCAATCGCGCCGGCCGCGGAAACCTGAGCAG